>CAYWNG010000651.1:0-3915 GCA_964458685.1 uncultured Pirellulaceae bacterium | reverse complement strand
ACAGGTAACGAGTTTATTGCACGGCACTTGCCATTCTGCTCGGCACCGATTATCCGAACCAGTTCGTTGCCACGGTTCAAAACGTTAAACTTCAACGTTCGCCAATCGCCACTGCCGCCGGGGCTTGCTTTAGCCATCATCGGATCGGTAACAAGAACTTGTCCAGTAAGAGCGACCGGCAAGTTTCGGGCATACCACGAGCCTACTTCAACATTGAAGAACACGCCTGCAAAACCCATCGTCGTCGCAAACAACGAAGCAAGGATTTGAGAATTGGACAATCGAGATATCTTTTCAATTGCTCCATCTCTGATTTGCCCCACTTCGGCTGGGCGAACCCAAACGAGAAGCGTCACGATGCTGATGTCCATGAGAAAAAACCAAATCGGGTTGAACTCCACGCTACCCAAACAACCGCAGGAAGGCTTCCTCTGCAAAACCATCGCAAATAAAGCGCCGGAAAATGCGGCGAAGAGCAACAACGTACAATACCTAGCTGCATTTTCACTCCAGCCCAGCAGCAGCCAAACCCCAATTAAGACCTCAAGCTGGATCAGCCCAAATTCTAACGAGGGCGCAATGTCGAATAGTGCATTGGAAGTACCAAAATCTCGCCATTTCAAAAAAGCACTAAAGAGCAAAATGGCTGCGATGAGAAGTCGAATTGTACGCCACTCGAGCCACTTAGATTGCTTAAACTGACCTGCAATTCGTTTCATTGGCAAGCACTTTCTCGATTCAATCTAGTTGAACGGTCTCTGAGTTTTGGGCGGTGGCCAGTGCCACGACGGTGACTGAGTCTGTATCCTGACTCACACTTCGAACCGAACCATCCGTGAATGCAAAGTTAGCTATCCCTGAATGCATTCCAAAAGGTTCGCCAAAACTGTTTGACGTATTTATCGCGCCGTCAACTACTGTTCCAATTCGAAATCCCGACCAAGAATAAAGATACGACTTGGTCGAAGCTTGAGTTGTAGAATTGAGGGCATTGGATAAGTTGGCATCAATCAAATATGTGAAGGTTGGCGATGCACCTTGGTTCATCGGAAGCCCTACGAGTTTGGACAACCACAGACTGTTCCCTGCGCTTTCCCAAAATAAGAATGTATTCGAGGTTCCATCAAGTACCTCACTGAGACGGCGCTCCTTCACGACAGTACCTACGCGCAGTCGAATCGTTCCAAAATGCGGTTTGCTATTCACATAGGCTCCGTCATTTCCCGAGTAGTCGCACGCCGGAGCACGAAGTTGCATTACCGCCGGCCCCGAAAAGCGATCAGACAGTTCTGTCAGTAGTTCTGAATCCGATGTGCTGGGGCATTTCAGGACAGTAATGGAACGTTCGATATTCAGACGGTTAGCTTCAGAATTACTTGGGACAGTCTTGTCAAACGCTTCATAAAGCGAGTTTTGTTCTAAGAATGGCAACATGGTAATGAAGAGTCCAACGTCAGTCTTGTACCGCCCCGAAGCGGGATGTGCGTTCATGGTTGGGCCAGGAAGATGGCGATGCGCTGACTCAAAGTTCATCGCAGCCAGCCCAAGTTGCTTTAGATTGG
Source organism: uncultured Pirellulaceae bacterium (assembly GCA_964458685.1). Taxonomy (GTDB): domain Bacteria; phylum Planctomycetota; class Planctomycetia; order Pirellulales; family Pirellulaceae; genus Aureliella. Next base: position 2,353 of record CAYWNG010000651.1, on the reverse strand, counting down.
ATTGGCAGTGCATTCGTCTCGCGGCTTCACGAGCCGCTTGTACTGCGGGTATTAGCAAGCCAGCAAGAATTCCGACTATAGATAAGACTACCAATAGCTCAACGAGTGTGAATGCATCTCGGGCTGATGATCTTTCAGAACGAACTCTGTCGATCCAACGTCGCTTACAGAAAGAAATGCAGGCCGTTGAGCCGTTGAGCCGTTGAGCCGTTGAGCCGTTGTTTCTCGCACAAGATAAACTCCTTCGGGCTGGAGCAAGGATCTATAACCACCTTTGTAGCGAATTGAAGTTAGTGTTGCAAGAAAATTCTACATAAAAGTTGAATAACTTTTTCTAGCGGGGGGTAGGTGACTTTTGCAGTGACAGCAGGCTATTCCAGTCGTTCCAGCTTCATTGATTCAAAATCTAGTTGAGCTTTGCCGCGAAGACCGCGGAGGTCGATAATGAACTCGATCTCGCGGCGATCTTCTAAGACTTCGAACTCAATGAGTTGAGTTGTCCATGAGCCCGAGTTGCTCTGCTTGTGCTCGACAGACTGATTGTTCGTGAACAGTCGTAGGCCTTCGGGTTCATTTTCGGCAGGCTGGTAATCTTCCAACATGGTCCGAGCCGAGAAGCGATACTTGCCAGGACCGAACAGCTCTGTCTTGCGCCAAGAAGCGACGACAGTTTCGTTGCTGGAGAACTCGATTTGGTAGCTCTTGATCGGTTGTTCGTCAGTGGCTTCGATGACTTCTAGCTTGGCTTCCCCGGCTTCAACAACTGGATACCAATCGGCAAGCAGCAGAGTCTTTTGATCGTCGAAGGCGATCGGCTGGGGATCTTCTTCTGCCAGTTGTTCCTTCAAGTTCGCGTAACGGGCCTTAATTCGCTCGACCAGCTCCTTGGCCATCGTCGCTTGGTGCGATGCAAAATTGGGGTCCATCTTCTTCAAGACAGGATTGATGCAAGAATGAGCCTTACGAGCTAGATCGGTGATCTTCTTGGCTTCGATGTGCGGAAGTAGCTCACCGATGCGGGCACGATAGGCCAGTCGCCACTCGTTGCGCTGCATGACAGCAGCGCTAATTAACGGATGGGGATGGTAACCGATGGGCATGCCTGGATCGCCAAACATCTGATCCATGCCATGCGGCAGAAAGATAGCCTTGTTCGAGCTTGGGTCAAAGTAGATGCGATAGTTGTTCGCGTTGAGACAATAGCCGTCCCAGTGGACCGTCATTCGTTCGAGCGCCATAAAGCTAAGAAATCGATCCATGTCCACCAATTCCGACAGCCGAGACCATCGCGAAGCGGGAGTCTTATCGCGCAGTGCTTCGGCAATGGCATGCAAGTCGCTGTGGTCGTCGGGGCCATTGCCGTCATCCTTTTCAAGATCGGCATCCACATCTTGCAAGAATCCACCGTCGTACAGATTTCCCTTCGCATTGGAGAAAAATCGCCCTAAGAACTTTTGATCGAAGCCTTCTTTCAGAACATAAAGCCCCGCATCGCGATCATTTAGCCAAACGCGAGCATAGGAGACTCGCGTCGCAGGGTAACCCGCTGAGCGAAAGATCGCCGACGAAAGGTACTCGCTGAGGTAGCTTTCATCTTGCACGGAGTTGTTCAAGTGAAACTTCTGCAACCCGTGAAATAGTTGCTTCTTGTCAACCTTGTTCGTCTTTACTGTCAGGGCTGGGCGATCATTAAAATCGCGGTAACTGCCTGCTGCGCCTTTCAGCTTGATTTGCACATCGCGATAGATGCGGCCTCCGGACTCTTCCATCGTTGCCGTGACGTAAGGCCGTTCTTCGCGGCCAATTTGTTCAATCTCCTTTTCACCGACTGTGAATCGCAGCTCGGTTACCACGGGCGTTTCGAAAAGCTCGTCCGTGGCGTCGATCCACTTTGCGGTGATGGCGCTAGCGGAACTACAAACAGCGATGCCAATCAAAAAGACTGAAAGCATTGATCGATTGGTTGTCGCTATCAGAGGGAGTCGACCTTCAACTGCGAGTAGTTTCATTGCAAGCATTCACTTCCAATTCGAGTTGGTGTTCATAAATCGCGCCGTCTAGGGACCGTCTAGAAGCGTTTAGACATAGATGACGACCAAAATCAGTCGAAAATCAGCGTCGAAGCAATCTTTTGACTTCGGCTACTACTCTACTGGGGTGGAAACTGTCGTTACAACACGTGCAAACGGAAAAATCGTTTAACTTTCACACGGCCACGTCCCGATACCCTGCTGTAACGCGCCCGAGCGTATTTTCTTCTGCCCACGGTTAAGTAGCAATGCTGCCTAAAGTGGCCAGAAGAAAAAAGATGCGGACGACATTTCCAAGCCTTCCAACTTGGTTCCATGGCAAG
>CAYWNG010000650.1:0-3924 GCA_964458685.1 uncultured Pirellulaceae bacterium | reverse complement strand
CACGCTCTCGATTGCTTCGACGGCTAGTCCGCAGATCGAGAATCAGCCTTCGATGGAAAATCCAGCTTCCCTCGATGGCAAGTACGTCGAACCTGCGAGTGATAATCGTTCGACTAACGCAGGCGAGCTAGCCTTGAGCTCAAAGATACTAAGTTCTATGACGCCCGGTGAGGACGAAACTCCTACGCGGGCTGTCATTGTGAGTCCCGGTACCAACTCCGTTGCGAATACGACCACTCCTTTCGTTGCCTTATCGTTAAACGAGTGGATTAACTGGCGAACTGTTTATTGGCTATACGGTTTCGCTGTTTGTGGACTTGCGCTGCGATTGCTACTGGCCTGTGCTCGACTGGCGCAGTTGCACAAGCAGGCGATTCCAGTCTCCGATGCATCCACTCTTGACTTGCTCAATCGCGCTACGGAGGTATTCGGGCTAAGGAAGACTCCTAAGCTTGGCGAGTCGGCCGACATTCAAGTCCCCTTAGCCTTTGGTTTGTTCACGTCTAAAGTACTTGTGCCCGCCGGGTTCTGTGGTTGGTCCGCCGAGGATCGTCGCGCCGTGCTCTACCATGAACTCGCCCACGTGAGTCGTCGAGACATGCTTGGCGAGGCGCTAGCCCGACTAGTAAGAATCGTCTATTGGTTTCATCCCGTCGCTTGGTTAGTCGCTCATCAGCTTAGGCAATCTCAAGAGCTAGCCGCCGATCAACGCGTGATTGAAGCTGGCCTAGATCGTGCCACCTACGCCCGAGCGCTGGTAAACATCATCTCGACGATGGGATGCCAGCGCAATGCGCACGATCTACCTGCACTCGCCATGTCCTCAATGAACGATGTTCAGCAACGCGTAACCGCGATTATGTGCTGGAGCAATCTGCGAGCTTGGCGACGAGGCCTGATTTTATGCACACTTCTGATGACTGCTCTTGGTGTTTCAACGATTCGAGTGCAGTTGGTTGCTGCAGCGATTCCGAATGTAGAACAGTCTAAACCAGAGACTAATGAAACTGCCTCACAGCAAGCTTCCATCCCCACGGTTGAACCCGATGACAACGACCTGATCCGTCGGCTCTCCAAGTGCGAAGTCTTGACAGTCACTGGCGACGATCATGACGGCGTGTTCAATGTTTCTGGTGTGGTTGTTAATGCCGCTGGCGAGCCAGTATCGGGTGCAGTGGTGGTGCTACGCGAGTCGACAATGATGCGTGTCAACGTCTTGATTCGGAAAGGAGATTTTAAGTTTGGTGAGGATCGCTGGAAGATACTTCCTGATGTTTTTGCTCGTATTCTTACAGACGACAATGGTCGGTTTGAGTTTAAGAATGTCAAAGCGCCTAGTTTGCATAGCCATTGGACTAGCCCGTGGAAAGGCTCCATTGTGGCCGGCCATGGCACGCTTGGCGTAGGCTGGAGCAATCTGACAAAAAATGTTCAGAGCGATCTTACGCAACATGATGTTAAAGTCACTCTAGGCCCCTCAAGCATCATTGAAGGAAGCTATAAATCGCCCGATCAGCAGGCTCTACCGGGACAACTCGTAGTTATTGGCGAGGTAAAGCAGGCAAGTAAAGTCAAAGCTCGTTTCGACCCGTACTCGTCCACGGGGTTAGAACTCTATAACAGCCAGATTGAGCCTCAAGCACTGACCTCATCGGAAGGCACGTTCTCGTTGAAAGGACTACCTGGCGGAACATCAGCTTCAATTCTGATCGCCCAGCACCATCAATGGCAAACAGTAAGCAAGTGGGTCTCCACGGGGACTCGAGAAACGGAGGCCATGGATCTGAGTGGCTCGCATCCAATATTGACCAGTCCACTGTCATTAATCAGTGATCCTGGCGAGGCGATTCGTGGCCGAGTAGTTGATACGGAAGGAAATGGAGTAGAAAATGTTGAAGTCCGTTACTCTTCGTCGGAGCCCACAACCACAACCGACCAAAATGGCAGCTTTGAGATTCGCCGACCAACAGGATATTTTAAGAATGAGCGTACAGGGCAACGAAATAATGGCGTGCCAGTTTATTTTCACATCAAGGAAAAATACTCAAATCGATTTCTCTCGCAGTCTGTGAAGATCGATCCCTCCGAACTGATCGATCCATCAAAGATAAATCTGACAGTCACGCTTCAACGTGGAGCCCTGGTAAAGGGAAAGGTGGTCAACGGCAGGGGAGAACCCCTTAAGAACTATTCGCTTATTACCCATCGAAAGACATACGAATTTGGTGGCACCGGGAAGACGGATAGCGAAGGAAACTTCCAGATACTTCTTCCGATTGGCAAGCACTACTTGGTGGTTTGCTCAGATGAACCTGGGCTGGGTCTGCCATCAGTACATCGTGCTACTTTTCCTCGGGCTGCCGACGAACTTAAGGCGAACTGCGAAGTTTACGTTCCAAGTCTAGAAGACTTGGAGATTGATCCGATCACAATACAACCGCTCGCTCCATTCAAAGTTACCGTCGCGCTGAAGGGAAAGCCCGTACAAAACGCCACGGTAAGGTACATAGATCCTGAAGATCGCGGATTGGATTCATCGATCCGACAAGCAAGAATTGAAGCTCGTACTCGACAAACTAGTGCCGACGGGACCGTGGAATTCACTCCGCCGCATCCTCTTAGCATGGAGTCCACGGTGGAAGCGAATTGGACTTTCAATGGAAAAGAGTTTTTCGGGTCTGCAGCCTTTTCGCAATCCGACATCGAGGCCAACGAGATTCGAGTCGATTTGGCGGAGAACATGACGATCGAAGGCCGCGTCACTTTGAACGGCAAGCCGTGGCCGAATGTCTCCGTCAGAATTTCACAAGATTGGATGGGTGGGTTGAAGTACGATATCTTCAACAAAGTCGTCGAAACGGATGATGCAGGCAAGTATCAACTTTCCGCTCCGTCGGGAACCAAGTACAGCGCCTTCATCGCCCAACTACCCGATGGCGGATCACCACCTCGCTACGGTCACTCCATTCCCAGCCAGTCCTCTAAACATACGGTAGAGGATTTCACCTTTTTCGATCATCAGAGCGAGATCGCTGGTCAAGTCGTCGATAGCTCAGGGAATCCTGTTGCTGGAATCCAAGTTACTCTTGAGGATGGAAAGGAGAGTAGCACTTGGCGTGGGCATCAAGATCGTAGTCAGTTTGAGACGGATCAAAGTGGTCGCTTCCACCTGCGGAATATTCCCGAAGGAGTCCACGACCTTCATGTCTATCGAATTCAGTCGGGGCGATTGAGTACGACACTTCACGTTTCGAAGGTTCCGGCTGGCGAATTGAATCTACGGATTGAATTGAACGCTGGAACAACCAGTCAGCCCAAACGACTACAGCCCAAAGAGATACGTGACCAGTAGGCGTTCTCCTGCGTCTGCGTTCTCCTCAAACGGATCTATGAATAATCTCCAACCTCAATTCCGAGATCGACCATGCTTCAGCTAGCGGGAACTCTATTGCTTTTGACGTCATGGACTCAAGACGCTTCAATTTCAGGGCGAGTGACTGACCACCAAAATCAACCACTCGGCAATGCGATCGTAACTGTCTTTGCTTGCCATCCCAAATCTGGCCCCATCCGTCAAAACCCGAGTAGTTACGAAGAGTGCAAAAAGACTGTTCGAACCCAGGAGGACGGTAGCTTTGAAATCACGGGCTTAAACTCGACGCTGCAATATAGCCTAGCAATCAGCGCCCAAGGATTCAAAGGAACTATAACGAAGTATGCCGATGCTGAGAACCTGAAGACCTTCTCGCTTCAACCGCTCACCAATGTTGACAAAGATACCCAGAACATTCGAGGCCGTATCATGGACGCGAAAGGCCAACCAATTTCTGGAGCAGTTCTAAGGATGCTCTCGGCTCATACGCCCGACGGAGGCTCGTCGATTGAACCCAGCGTTCCGTCTGTGATACTGACCAACGAGAAGGG
>CAYWNG010000649.1:0-3933 GCA_964458685.1 uncultured Pirellulaceae bacterium | reverse complement strand
CTTGGCCGCCGCGCAACAAGCGGTTGCCGAGTCGAATTGGAATCAGCCTTGGCATATCGACGCTGACCACATCGGATTAAAGACAGTTGATCCGTTCATCGATTGCAGCGATTTCTTTACCATCGATGTCGCGGATTGGATCGGTAAGCCCGCATCGACAAGCGATATTCAGCAATTCGTAGATCGACATCCAGAGTTGCTGAGCGGCCTAAAGATTGACGGGCTATCAGAGCCGATCGAACTGAGCCAGCAAGAGGTCGTCGAAATTGCTTCGAAGTATCTGCTGGCTTGTCAGCAATCCGCCGAAGTCTACAAGTACATTGCCGAAAAGAAGGGCGTCGATCAGATGATCACCGAAGTCTCGATGGACGAGACCGACGCGCCACAAACGCCCAAACAACTGTTGGTGATCCTCGCGGCTTTAGCGGACCTGCAGGTGCCGCTTCAAACAATCGCTCCAAAGTTCACTGGGCGATTTAACAAAGGCGTGGATTACGTTGGCGATCTGGCTCAGTTTCGACGCGAGTTCTATGACGACATCGCCGTGCTAAAATTTGCGAGCCAGCAATACGGTTTACCTGAATCGCTAAAGCTGAGCGTCCATAGTGGCAGCGACAAATTCAGCCTCTACCCGATCATTCGTGATGCTCTGCGCGATACCGGCGCAGGCGTGCACGTAAAGACTGCTGGGACAACATGGCTAGAGGAGATCATCGGTCTGGCCGAAGCTGGTGGTGATGCGTTGCGGTTAGCTAAAGAACTTTTTGCTTACGCGATCGATCATGTTGACGAATTGTGCGCACCCTACGCCAGCGTGATTGATATTGATCGAGCGAAACTACCGACGTTAGCTCAGATAAGCGACTGGTCGGGGCCTCGATTTGCTTCCGCAGTTCGACACGTCCCCTCGCATCCAGATTTCAACGCGCACATGCGACAGCTCTTGCATGTTTCCTTTAAGCTAGCCGCCAAGCGTGGCGACGAGTACTACGGCTTGCTCAGGTCCAACCGAGAAATCGTAGGCAAGCAAGTTACCGACAATCTTTTCGAGCGACATTTGGCTCCTCTATTCCTTTAGGATCACCGTAAATCATGGAACGTAGACGACTTGGTAAAACTGAACTTTCCTTGCCGATCGTTGGCTTTGGTGCATCGTCGTTGGGAGCCGAATTTCGTGCGGTGAAGTTGGATGAAGTCTTAGCCAGTGTTCATACCGCTTTAGATGTCGGGTTCGACTTTATCGACACAGCGGCTTACTACGGACGCGGCATGTCGGAAGTACTTCTTGGGATTGCTTTGGAAGGCGTTCCTCGAGACCAGTACACGCTGTGTAGCAAGCTCGGTCGCTACGATGGACATCACTTTGATTTTTCCGCCAAGCGTGTCGCCGAGAGCATCGATGTCAGTCTGCACCGATTGCGAACAGACCATCTCGACATCATCATTTGCCATGATATCGAGTTTGTGCCGATCCAGCAGGTGATCGACGAAACCATTCCAGCGATCCGAAAGATCCAGCAGTCTGGAAAGGTGCGATACGTTGGCATCAGCGGTTACCCCATGAAGATCTTCCGCGAGGTGTTGGCGCAAACGGACTTGGACTGCATCATGTCGTACAACCAGTACACCTTGCAGAACACTCGACTAGCGGACGAGCTTGTGCCGCTGCTGAAGTCCAAGGGCGTAGGCGTGATGAATGCGGGACCATTTGCCGCTCGACTTCTTTCCAACGCGCCACTTCCACCTTGGCACAAAGAGCCACAACACGTTCGCGACGTAGCGAGAACAGCGGCTGAGCATTGCCAGAAGCATGGCGTCGATATTGCGCAGTTGGCTCTGCAATTCTCGTGTTCGAATCCAGATCTTTCGACCACAGTAGCTGGCAGCGCCAATCCCGCCAACATTCGTCGCTGGGCCGAATGGATTCAGCAACCCATCGACCAACAACTTTTAGCGGACGTTCTAAAAATCTTCGAGCCAGTCAAGAACGTTGGCCACAAAGAAGGCCTACCCGAGAACAACGATTGATTTCTCTTCGCTTTTCGTAGGGCGTGTGCAGAGGTCCAATACAAACAAATTATGTAGCGAGAATGTTACTTGTCGAAGTTTAGGAGTCCGAACAACGCTGGTCTGACCTCGTAACACGCCATTCTTGCACAAAAATTTTCCGACAGATCACCTCAACACTCGCCGCAACACTCGCCGCAAAAACAGGTGTGTTACGCTTGCGGACAATATGCGCACCAAATCCGAATTGCTACGCTCACCTCACTATCGCGCTATAGTGAAACTACCTGCGGAAAAAAGTTAAAATAATTTTCTTGACTTCTGTTTACATATCGCCTCTAATAGCGACGTTGAAACTGCATTGGATCATGGATCTGCCCGGCCCAGGATATACTATGTTTCGCAAGCTATTCCCAGCTATTCCCAGCAATTTTGCTAATTTATGCTGGATCGAACAAGCTGAAGGCGACATGGACGTCAATGGACATCCAATATCTTCAAGGCCTTGAGCTTCTCACAAATCTTTTGTTGCCAAGTGTAGAAATCGTTTTGGCGTTTAGTCTAGCATTACGACCAGGTCGATTTGTGCTCGGATCGGCAACGGGGCTCTTCGGTATCTACGTTGGCTACCTAGCCCAGATCTATTGGAGTGGAGGCATTTCCTGCAAGTGCATGGGAAGTGGCTATTCAAGTGTATCGATGATGCTTGGCATCGATCTATGGGCGATTAGCTGCCTCTTGATGCACCCGCAACTTCGTTCGACACTTCAATCGCCACGGAATAAGGTTGCCATTATTGCGATGATTCCAATGTCTTGCTTGTTCTGGACTAACTTTTCCTCCATTGCATCCGCCGTTACGTTGTCAATGAATCCAGGACCGCTTCGAACGCAGTTTAAATTCAATCAAAACCTACCTGCAACCTCGAACTTCGAGGGAGAGGTAGTTATATCGAATCGCACACGAAAAACGGTGGAGATTCACGAGTTCATGATTTCGTGCGGTTGCACGAAATTCTCTCCGCAACAGGTCAGCTTGCCTGCCGGTGGATCTGAGACGATCAACCTGTCGATTGATCTGAACAAAGCCTTCAAAGATAGCACTGCCGACACTGCTCGCCTGGAAGTTGGGGCAGGTTGCTACGACAAAGAACTCAATGAAATCGATCAGGTAACCTTCTTTGCAGCCACCACAACACGTCTATTTGCCCCAAGAACCAATCGAATCATTCATCAATGGCAATCATCGTCAGTTCAGAATCAAATTTCAATTCCGATCCGGTGGTTTTCTGATTATCAGGGCGAACAGGTAGCAGCCTTCGTGAATGGGATTGCTGTTGCCTCTGAAACTACAGCGGACTCTATCCGCATCACCTTGGATCGTCCTGACTGTCCTTTCAAGCAGTTCGATGTTCGGCTCATCTACACTCTTGGTACGAAGCAATTTGACACTGAGATTCAACTGGACATTGCTACAATGCCAGATCTGTTTTTAGCAAGTGCCACCGGGCCAATCGCAGAGCCTCATGCGGATGAATCCAGTGCGCAATTTGCCACGGTCATTTATCGCGACCTGAACGGAATAGAACTTGGCAAGGATCGTTTAGCAGTGAACCCTTCCGCCAGTGGTGGAATTGAATTTAGTCTCAAGCAATTGAAGTCCTACGAGCAATGTGATGCAACGATCCTGTATAGACGAGAAGACGGATTCTTTCAGCAGGTCGTTATTCCACAGTTCAAGCCCAATGTCATTCCACAAGGTCCGTGAAAGTAGTAACAGCTATGCTCACAAGCTTAAGATTGCTCACTCTTGCACTGTTGACGGTCGTTTGGACTGCAGGATCAGGAGCGACCGCTCGCTTTTCGGATCAACCACGATTCTGCGTGATTGAAATCAAGGGAGAATCGTCCTTCCCACATTCGAACC
>CAYWNG010000648.1:0-3941 GCA_964458685.1 uncultured Pirellulaceae bacterium | reverse complement strand
AGACCTTCGTTGAAGATCGCTTCGGCCATAACAGTTGCAGTCGTGGTGCCGTCACCAGCTACGTCGCTGGTCTTGCTGGCAACTTCACGAACCATGCGAGCGCCCATGTTTTCGTAAACGTCTTCCAGATCGATCTCCTTAGCAACAGTCACACCGTCTTTGGTGACGGTTGGGCTGCCAAAGCTCTTCTGGATGATGACGTTGCGGCCCTTAGGACCGAGCGTAACCTTGACGGCGCGAGCCAGCTTGGAAACACCGCGGCGAATCGCTTCGCGTGCTTCCTGTTCAAATGCAATAATCTTTGCCATTGTGTATTTAACTCCGTGTAATTCTTTAAACTGACGTTTGTTTCAAGCGTATGTGATTTCGAGAGCGCGAAACGATTGAAGGGTGTTGAGCCATCTCCGCTTGGGAGACTACTCAATCACAGCCAACAGCTCGCCTTCGGACATCAGCAAGTATTCTTCGTCGCCGATTTCGATCGTCTCGCCAGCGTAGCTAGTGAAGAGAACGCGATCGCCAGCCTTAACTTGCATCGGGGCGCGGGAGCCATCTTCTAGCAGCCGTCCGTCGCCAACACTGACGACGACGCCACGAGTTGGCTTGTTCTTCGCGGTGTCAGGCAGGTAGATGCCGCCTTCGGTACGTCCTTCAGACTCTTCTCGTTGGACCACCAAGCGGTCTCCGAGGGGTTGCAGCTTTACTGAAGTTGAGCTCTTTTTCTTTGTAGCCGTCGCCATCAGCGGCCTCCTCCAAATGTTTCGGGTCAAGTACTTTTTTCTCGCGGGCTCGACCTATCAAGCCCAACAGACGATCGTGTTTCCATAGCTGGCTCGAGATTCTGCTTCGACGCACAGTCGATAGACTCTCAGCCAGTCAAAACGGCATTTCTTTTGACGAAGCCCTCTGAGTAGCAAGTGCCGTGCCATAAATGGCATGATGAGGCAAAATCTGGCCGGCTTGGGCTTCGCCAAGCGTCCGAGTTAGGAAAAGCGTAGGGGTTTTTTCTGAAACAGCCGTGTCTTCCGTGTTCTCCGTGTTCAATTTCCCGATCCACAAGTTTGGACACGGAAAGACACGGAATACACGGGGAAAACCAATCAAAATTGATGTTGAAGTACAGCGGAGCCGGAGCCTAACGAGAGCGTCCCGTTTAGGAATACTAGCCGCAACGCATTAGAGAGCGTCCCGCTTAGAAATACTAGCCGCAACGCGTTAGCGTCCGGTTTCCTAGGTAATTGAGGCAGTTTCGGCAAGTGGGAACTCAGTGTAGACGGAGCGAGGTCTGCTCTCAAACGGCTTTTGAATGCAGGCAAAACCGGACGCTAACGCGTGGCTGCTAGTTCAGAACGGCTAACGGCCGCCTAAGCGGGACGCTCTCTATAGCGAGTGGGGCTAGTTCAGAACAGCCAACTGCTGCCTAAGCGGCTCGCTCTCTAACGACTGGCGGCTAGTTGCCAGGGAGCGGCTTCCGTCAAATTGGCAGCATTATCCGAGTAGCCATAGGGGGTGGTTACTGGCTCTTCGTTCCGCTTCGGGTTACCATTCTGGCCCACTCTCATCAAGAAAGAACCCCGACCTATGAAACTCAAAAACAACGTTCATCAATCGATCGTCGCCTGGTGTTACCAAGTCTGTGGAGACCAATGGGACATGGACCGGATGTGCCAAGTTGCCAAGGAGCTTGGTTGCGACGCGCTGGAAATCGTGCCTCCTTCGGAATGGAGCGTTCTCAAAAAGCACGGTCTGAAGTGCGTGCTCACACCCAATGGCATGCCCGGCGCGCCGTTCGTGAAGGGCTTTAACAACTTGGCCTATCACGACGAAGTGGTAGCAAGAATGACCGAAGCGATCCACGAGACCGCCAACGCGGGCTTTCCGAACGTGATCGCCTTCACGGGCTACAAATGGCGCGATGCTGAAGATCCGACCAGCGGCGAGATCTCGCGCGAGGAGTGCATCGCCAACTGCGTTACGGGACTCAAGCGAGTCGCTGGAATTGCCGAAGCCGCCGGAGTCACGATTTGTCTTGAACACCTAAACACGCGCGATGATTCGCATCCGATGAAAGGTCATCCCGGTTATCAAGGCGATGATCTGTATCTGATCGCCGAGATCGTCCGCAAGGTTGCTTCGCCTCGCGTGAAGATGCTCTTCGATGTCTACCACGTACAGATCATGCACGGCGATGTAATGCGCAGATTGGAAGAGCACATCGACATCATCGGTCACGTGCATGTTGCTGGAAATCCAGGCCGCAACGAACTGGATGAAAATCAAGAGATCAACTATCCACCCATCATGCGCAAGTTGGTCCAGCTTGGCTACACGGGTTATGTGGGCCAGGAGTTCATTCCGACTCGCGATGCTTACGAAGGCTTGCGACAAGCGATCCAGTGGTGTGATGTCTAGTAGAGCTCGCGTCAGTTGTCTTTCGCGTTAATCACAATCCGAGGCTCTAGTTTGATTGAACCGCCGTCGATAATTTTGATGTTGCGGTGTTGGGTTTTAGGGGCGAAGCCCAGTCCGTTTACCTAGCCCAGCCTGCAGGGCTGGGTACGTAATTCGCTAGAAAAACAAAGGGCCAACGGCCCGCCGGTTTGCGGGCAAACCGGCGGGCCGTTGGCCCTTAACGACTTAATGCTGCATCACCCAGCCCGATGGGCTGGGCTAGGTAAATTGCTGGGCCTTCGGCCCGAAATCCCAGAATCAGCGCAACTTCAAACTATCGTAGCGGTTCAAAGAATGCTCCGCGATCATTGCCGCTTGGGTCTATTTATTGCAGCTCAAAATCGTCCCTAGACCCGTGTTAGAATAGTTCCCATGTCTTTAGTATCCAGCGTAACGGCATCTACGCGAGCCAACCATGAACGACGAACGCCCTGGTCGACAGTACAAGCTGCGTGATTTGCTAATCCTGACTGGATGCATTGCACTGATGTTGGCTCTGTTGCTTCCGTTGATCCGAATTGCGCGAGATAGTGTTCGTCAATCGACTTGCCAAATGAACCTCAAGAGCCTGTCCCTTGCACTGCTGAACTACGAAGCTGCATATAAGAAGCTGCCCAATGCAATGGGAGGAACTGGTGGGCGTAACGAGTTGGATGGGAATCTGAATCGACTGAGCGGGTTTGTTAGCATCATTCCATTTTTCGAGGCCAGCTCTGTCTACAATCAGATCACGGCAGGCGACTCCGACGACGGAACCAAGTATCCTAGTTTCGGTCCCGCTCCATGGCTTGCGAAGTTCTCGCCATGGTGTCGCTACAAGAATCCCATCTTTCGCTGTCCCAGCGCGCCCGAGCTGAACTACGCGATTCCACACAAAAATTATGCGTTTTGCATCGGCGATACGGCTCGCAATGTGCATAAAATGACCGAGCCGCGCGGGATGTTTGCACCGGGGTATTATCGTAGACTAACTGACATAACGGATGGACTTTCCAACACGATTGCCCTCTGTGAAATCGGAACGCTCAATGGTCTAGTTAACCAAGGTCAAGTCGCTGTTGAGCAGCCTGTCGAGTGGCTCGACAATCCATCGTTGGCATTCTCGGTGAGCAGTGGGACTGTGTATCTCAAATCGACAAAACTTAGTAAGCTTGGCCGCGGCGCGAATTGGGTCGACGGTGCTGGTTCGTTCAACTTGGTCAATACGATTCTGCCTCCCAATTCTCCTTCAATTCTCATGGGAACCAGCGAAACATCCGACGGATTCTTCACCGCAGGAAGCTATCACTTTGGTGGCGCGAACGTAGCGATGGGAGATTGTTCGATCAGGTTCGTGATGAACGACATCGACACCGGTGATCTAACTTACCCAGTACCAACCACCTTTATGCGACTTGAAGCGATTGAGGGTGTTACCCCCAAAGGACCTTATGGAGTTTGGGGATCGATGGGGAGTGCCGCTGGCGCTGAAGGCTTAGCAATCATCGAAT
>CAYWNG010000647.1:0-3943 GCA_964458685.1 uncultured Pirellulaceae bacterium | reverse complement strand
GTAAGAGTTACAAAAAGATGTGGGCAATTGTAAGGCCGTTAGGCTCCGGTTCCTTCGGATTTGAAATTAGTCGATGACGAAAACAAGATTTAGCCTGATCGAAAACTGCGGAATAACGGCTTTTGAATGCAGGCAAAACCGGACGCTAACGCGTTGCGGCTAGTTCAGAACGGCCACTGGCCACCTAAGCGGGACGCTCTCTACAGCACGCGGGTCAAAACCGATTCGCTGCTTTTCATGAGCAAACTGGAAAGTGAAACAAGCGGGATGTGGTTCCGCTTAGGTAATTGCCGATGAGACATGAACGAACCATTGTCGCTTACAATCCGCCGAGTTTTTCCGTGCCTAGCTTACGCAGAGCATTCAGACTACCCACGAGCCTTGCAATGATTGCAAGCATGGGCATTGTTTTGCTAGCTCAATTCGGTGCGACTTACTGTTCAGCGCAACCGCCGTTGCTAGGCGAAAATCGTGTGACCTTGGGGCTCAAAACTCTGGGCGGACGTTTGGAATGGACTGACCAATTGGTGTGGTCGGGATGGCGAATTCAGAGTAACGCTGGCGATGGTCGTTGCCGCTTATTGGACTCCAAGGATCGACGCCAAGCCGTAGGCACTTTCGATTTTTGCATGCAGCAATTGCTGGTGCAAAGGTCGCACGTTAGATCAACAGTGCCCAAACATGTAGTCGTGTTGCTGCATGGATTGGCCGGTAATCGCAACTACATGGAGCGGATGGAAAAGCACTTAACCGAAAATGGTTTTGAGGTTGTGAGCTTCGGCTACGCTTCAACGAAAGGAACGATCCAAGAGTTGGCTACTTCGCTGGAATGCGTCGTGAGAAATTTGGAGGATGCGGAGCAGGTCAGCTTTGTGGCTCACAGCATGGGGAACATCTTGGTTCGACACATGTTGTATCGATTGCAGACCAGCGAGAATCCTCCTGCCAATCTTCAGTTTTGCCGAATGGTGATGATCAGTCCACCTAATCAAGGCGCATACTTGGCAGACACTTTGGGCCAGAGAAAGTTGATTCAGTCTATCTTCGGGCCATCTGTCGATCAATTTGCTCCGAGCAGTGGATGGCCTGCGCTTGAACAAGAGCTTGCCACGCCTTGGTTCGAGTTCGGCATCATTGCCGGTGGAACCGGTAAGGAACGCGGCTACATTCCACGCGTGCCTGGCGACGACGATGGGCTGCTGTCGATCGATTCTCACTATCTGGATGGCGCGAGCGACTTTATTCAATTGGGCGGCCTTCATCAGTTGATGCCGCACTACAAGTCGGTTCAAGAAGCGACGGTATGCTTCTTGAAAAACGGCCACTTCCGTCGCTAGAGTCAATGCGATCAATGAAGATGTTTCGCTAACGCTCGAGCGCTTCGGATTGCGAAAAGAGCCCAGTGCGGCGACTCGAAAGCAGCACCTGCATTTCAACAAGATTCTCGCAATGTCGCCCATTCTTTGAATGGCCAATGTGCGGCCTGTCTAAAGGCGCGAGATGCGAGATCGAATTGGGGGGCGCTAAAGTCACGCCTGAATCGGCTATACTGCATGGCCTAGCGATTCCCGCCTTCTCATTCCTATCTTCCTACCCGAGCGACTCTTATGACTCTAATCGATCGTCGTACACTGATCGCCGCTGCAGGTACTTCGGCGCTCACCATTGTCCAGAATCCAGCCAAGGCCGCGCCTAGCGAACGAACCACCGTGTGTGTTGTTGGAGTGCGAGGACGCGGGATGAGCTTAGCACAAACGTTTGCCAAGCTTCCCAACGCTCAAGTTACTCACGTTTGCGATGTCAACCAAGCACGATTCGAGCCCGCAACGAAGGCGATTGCAGAGATCCAAAAGTCAACACCGAAAACGGTTCAAGATCTCCGCAAAGTCTTGGATGATCCTTCGGTAGATGCCTTCGTTGTGGCAACGCCCGATCATTGGCATGCTCTAGCTACGATTTGGGCCTGCCAAGCTGGAAAACACGTCTACGTCGAAAAGCCCATTTCGAACAATGTCTTCGAAGGCTGGCAGATGATTCAAGCTGCTCGAAAATACAATCGAGTTGTCCAAGTGGGAACACAAAGCCGTAGTGCTCCGCATTACAAAGAGGCGATGGAGTTCCTCAAGTCTGGAAAGCTTGGCCGCGTACACATGGCTAAAGCATGGAATAGCCAGTTGCGTCGACGCGTTCCGGCAGTCGCTGATTCAGCCGTTCCCGAGGGCATCGACTGGAACTTGTGGCAAGGCCCCGCTCCCGAGCGTGCTTATAACGAAAACTACTACACCTACGGTTGGCGTTGGTTGTGGGACTATGGCACAGGCGATATGGGTAACGATGGCGTACACGACTTGGATATCGCTCGCTGGGGTCTGGACGTGAAGTACCCCGAGCAGATTCAGTGTACAGGTTCAAAGCTTGAGTTCACCGGCGATATTCAGCAGACGCCAGACACTCAGATTGCAACGTATACCTTTCCGGAAAACAAGATTCTTGTTTACGAACAACGACTGTGGTCGCCCTACTTCCAAGAAGGCTTCGAGAACGGTGTCGCCTTTTACGGTACCGAAGGCTACATGTTGATCGGTCGCAAGAGTTGGACCGTTGTGGAAAAGCGAAACAAGATCGCCTTCGAGCATAAAGTTGAGTTCACGGAACAACCTCACGTGGAGAACTTTTTGGCCGCAGTGCAGAAGCAGACTCCGCTGAACTGCGACATCGAAGAGGGCTACCGATCGACTCTGTTGGCTCACCTTGGCAACCTGTCGTTCCGCGTTGGCCGTCCATTGCGGTTTGATGCAGCTACTCAAGCCCTTGTTGGTGATCCCCACGCCAACGAATTGCTCAAGCGTTTGGGACGCAAAGAGTTCTCCATCCCCGAGCAGGTCTAAGTGGTACTTTACGAGTGGAACTTCCACCGATCGAATCGCGTCCAAGGTTGATCCTGAAAGCTTGCCGTTCCTAAGCTCGCTGGCTCCAACAAACCGCAAACGTCGGGACAATCGCCATAACCCGCCCATTTGCGAAATCCGGGAGTTCGTAGAAGCTAGAAAAGCTTGGCTTTGTGATGGCCAGCGTTTAGAATCGAAGCTGATCTTCGTCACTTTGAAGGCGACTTGCCGGCCATACGGCGAGTGTCAATCGATAGCTCTTGAGGGCAATTGGACGCGGTTACTACCGTGGATTAAGCAATGAAACCAGCAAAAACCCTGCAATTGGGGGCCGAAAGGCTAGAAAAGCGAGTGCTTACAGCCGCCGACTTAGTCGATAGTCTGCCTGTCGATGCCGGTGGAAATCTGGGCATTTTGATTGGACAATATTGCCCTCCGCTCGTCACATCGGGTGGTGGCGGCGAGACAGCTAGCCCATTGATTCAAAGCGGGAAGATCTACGAACTGGCAGAATCAAACAGCCATTTGGATGTGGACCGCGATGGCTACATCACAACTTCAGACGCTCAACTGATCCTCCAACACTTGAACCAAGATGAACTCAACGGGCCGGTTAAAACCGCTCAGAGTAGCGGATCGAATCAAACATCGATCGACCTGGACGTCAATCGCGATGGGATGGTGTCACCCACTGACGCCTTGATGGTTATGAATCGCGTCCATTCCTACACGTCGTTGGTTCCATGCACTTGTTCAGGTTGCGTAGCAACACTGGTGGTCGAAGGATCGAACGACTAGTTTCCCACCATCAATCTAAGCTGCCGATTCACTACTAAATCAGCGGGCGGCCTACTAGACGATCCAGCTCAAAATTGTGAGCCCAGATGTTTGAGCAGAGCTGGAACGTCTGAAGTCGCAAATCGATTGAATGGCAAGAAGGTCGGGTTTTTCTGCCATAACAAACTGCGGTCTGTCGTAGTCAATCCAGCTCACAGTTGAGATTAAAAACGTCCCAGCCGGATTCGACGTCTGATTTCTTTCACTCACATCCCACA
>CAYWNG010000646.1:2205-3944 GCA_964458685.1 uncultured Pirellulaceae bacterium | reverse complement strand
GTCGTTCTTCCTCTTCCCTCCAGTCTCACCCCTCAAGCCTGCTTCCGGGTAGGTTCTTATCTGCCGGAAAGAACCGGGATGGACCGTCCAGTGCGTTTAATCCGGCGCTAACGAACAAACCTATCGAAGCAAACATCCATCGCCATGAACGTCTACATGTAGCAAAGTCAAACGTGGTCAAATCCGGCAGGAGTTTGACCTACCCGAACACCAACGATGGCTACAGACTGATCGTAACCGTCTTCGTTTCGGTGTAAGCCCGCAAGCCGTCTTCGCCTAGCTCGCGGCCTTGGCCGGACATCTTAAATCCGCCAAAGGGAGCCGCTGCGTCGAAGACATCGTAGCAGTTCACCCAAACTGTTCCCGCGCGAACTCGCTTAGCGAACTCGTGAGCCTTGGTTACATTCTTCGTCCATATCGCTGCGGCCAAACCGTAAAACGTGTTGTTGGCTCGAGCGATCAGATCTTCCCAATCGCGGAACTTTAGGACGCTCATCACCGGTCCGAAGATCTCATCCTGAGCGATCGACATGCGGTCGTCGACATTATCGAAGATCGTAGGCTCGATGAAGTAGCCTCGATCACCGTATCGATTGCCACCAGTAACGCAGTTCGCACCTTCGGCCTTTCCCTTCTCAATATAGCTCATGATCTTATCGAACTGAGCTTGATCGACTTGCGGACCTTGCTTGGTATCTTTGCTTAGCGGCGGACCGATACGACGCTTCGCGGCTTGCTTCTTCAGCTTGTCGACAAACTCGTCATGCACGCTCTCTTCGACGAACACGCGACTACCGGCACAGCAGCATTGTCCTTGATTGAAGAACAAACCAAACTCGGTACCCACAGCGGCTGCATCTAGATCCGCGTCAGCCATGATCACGTTGGGACTCTTACCGCCCAATTCAAACGTCAGCCGCTTTAGCGATTCAGCCGCTTCACGCATGATGATCTGAGCCGTACGATGTTCGCCGGTGAAGGCAATCTTGTCGACGCCGCGATGGCGAACTAACGAACCGCCCGCTGTTGGACCATAACCGGGAACCACGTTGATCACGCCGTCGGGAATTCCAGCCTCTTGAGCAAGCTGAGCCATTCGCAAGCAGGTCAGCGGCGTTTGCTCGGCAGGCTTCATTACAATCGTGCAACCAGCGGCCAGAGCAGGCCCCC
The DNA here is from genome assembly GCA_964458685.1 of uncultured Pirellulaceae bacterium. GTDB lineage: Bacteria > Planctomycetota > Planctomycetia > Pirellulales > Pirellulaceae > Aureliella. The sequence continues at coordinate 2,774 of CAYWNG010000646.1, read as the reverse complement.
ATTTCCATCCGACCATCAGCATTGGAAAGTTCCAAGGGATGATCTGACCAGCGACACCCACTGGTTCTTTGCGAGTGTACGTAAAGTAGTTGCCGTTGACGGGAATCGTCGAACCGCAAATCTTGTCGGCATAGCCTGCGTAGTAGCGAAGGCAGTCGATCACCAGCGGTAGATCGGCCGCGCGAGCATCGCTGATGGGCTTGCCATTGTCCAAGCTCTCCAGCGCAGCCAGTTCGTCAATCTCCTCTTCGATTAAGTCGGCGAGTCGATACATCAGCTTGCCACGCTTGCGCGCGTCCATCTTGCTCCATGGTCCCGAATCAAAAGCACGACGGGCTGCATCGACGGCAAGATCGATATCCTCTTTGTCGCCTTCAGCAACTTCAGCGATCACCTCTTCCGTAGCCGGGTTGATGGTCGGGAAGGTCTTGCCGCTGGCACTGGGCACCCACTTGCCATCGATAAAACAATCGGTGTGACGAACTTTGGGAGTTGGAACGGTTTCGACTACAGTAGCCATGGGCTTCTCCGCCTGAATAAGAGGTGTAACAATAGTTCGGTGCGCGCGT
>CAYWNG010000646.1:0-2105 GCA_964458685.1 uncultured Pirellulaceae bacterium | reverse complement strand
GCATGCGTGAGTTCAACAAGCTGTTCATCGTCGCACTACCGCGTTGCGCAACGGTATCGATGAGCCAAGCGGTTGGAATGCTGGGAATTCCCACGGCTCACCTTGGAAAAATTTACGGCGAGCCCGGGAGCGGACACAGCGACCCGAAGCGTTTAGAACGCATGCTCCAGCAGATCGAAGCCGGAGACTTTCGATTAGAAGTGCTGGATCAGTGCCGCGGTCTGGCCGACTATCCAGCCTGTTGTCTGTCAGTCATCCAGCGACTGGACCAGCAGTATCCGGGCAGTCTATTCATCAATGTTGGACGGCAACACTCGATCCAACGATGGTTGCAGTCCGTCGAGTCACAGTTCGTTGGCCTTGAGCTACTCAATGCCGGTCGCGAAGCACTACCCGAAGAGAAGCGATTTGTAGAAGTGATGCGACGCTTTCGAGTCTTGACATTTGGAGCCGAGAACTTCGACGCACAAGTCTATGCGAAAGCCTACGATCAATATCAGCAAGCTATTCAGGATCACTTCGCGGGCTCTGACAACCTGCTCAACATTGCCGACGCCTCCGAGCTTGCTGAGAGTGGGATGCAGCGCTTATGCCAGTTCTTAGAGATCCCCGACTCTTCCCACTACAGTAGCCTTACCTTTCCATACAGCAACGATCACAGTAGCAAGCCCCGCGCCGCCTTCCTTAGCGCCCTCCGCCAGGGCAAGATCACCTCCCAAACCGGGCTCGGGTAGGTTCTTATCTGCCGGAAAGAACCAGAGTGGATTATCCAACGGGGTAAATCCGGCGCTAACGAACAAACCTATCGAAGCAAACATCCGTCGTCATGAACGTCTGAATGCAGCTAAGTCAAACGCGGTCAAACCCGGCAGGAGTTTGACCTACTCAGTGTGCCACGACACTCCGTGTCGTTCTCCCTCTCTCCTTCTCCCTCTCTCCTTCTCCCTCTCTTCTTCTTCTTCAAATCCCACCGGCTTGCCCGGTCGGTCCTTAGGCTTCATGCTACAGATCCATAATCTGTCCGATTTTTGTTCCGTCGCGAAGCGTCGCACAAATCAGACCAGCTATGAGACCAAACCGGCAAGGAGTGCGTCTGAATCGTAGTCCGTTCAGCTTCGAGACCAGCTATACTTGTAGAGTTACCTCCAAGTACCAGATCTGTCTTCCTAGACATGAGGAGAATCACATGAACAGCCCAATTCTGATTTACGATTCGCAATTAGCTGACTCGTTGCTCCAGCAAAGACGTTTGGCTCAGGCTGATCAATTCGATGAAGTATGGGATGGAGTTTATGTTATGTCACCGATGGCCAACAACGAGCACCAGGAGCTGAGTTCAGAATTAATAGCCGTGCTTCGGACAGCAATAGATTGGAAGGGGCTAGGGAAAACATTAGGTGGAGCCAACGTTTCTAACCTCCTAGAGAATTGGCAGCAGAATTTTCGAGTGCCTGATATTCTGTTATTCAGCAAGACAACTTCGGCAATCGATCAAGGTTCCCATTGGTTGGGTGGGCCTGAGCTAGTCATCGAGATTGTTAGTGTCGGAGATAGATCTTACGAGAAGCTCGATTTTTTCGCCAGCGTGGGAACTCAAGAGCTAATCATCATAGATCGTCACCCATGGAAGCTGACTCTGTATCAACTGAACGATCAGCGGCGATTGCAACCTGTTGCAATGAGTACTTTGGAAGAGCCCAACTTGATCGTTTCACAGTCATTTCCTCTAGGGTTTCGGCTAAATGCAGATCTGCCAAGTATTGACGTTACCAGCAACGATCAGCTTGTGCGCCGAATTGCTATAGCAACCTCTTAATCTTCAGCCCGGAGGGCGCTACAGTAACAGGCACACTCCGTCTCAGTGTGCCACGACACTCCGTGTCGTTCTTCTGCTCCTTCTTCTTCAAATCCCACCGGCTTGTCCGGTCGGTCCTTAGGCTTCTCGCTACTGCGAAGTCGGCGCAAAGGAAAGAAGGTTTTGATTCGCGTTTGACCAGTGTGCTACGACACTCCGTGTCGTTCTTCCTCTTCCTCTTCCTCTTCCTCTTCCGCCTCCCGCCTCACCCCTCCCGCCTGCTACTTCCCAACGCAGTGCACTTCAAAGC
>CAYWNG010000645.1:0-3957 GCA_964458685.1 uncultured Pirellulaceae bacterium | reverse complement strand
CATCGCTTCCCCTCCGTGCTCGCCTGGGTCATTCTGTGGGCTCCAGTAATGTCACTGTGTCAGCAGTCCAGTTCAGCGGCTCTTGCGCTTTTTGCTTCTCTCCAAACCAAAGCTTTCTTGCGTCGTCATGGTCTTCAAGTCGCTTGTAAACCGCAGCCAACCTATCCCCGATCTCCTTGGTGGTAGCACGTCTAAACCACGTATCTCCATAGGATTTACCAGCAACCGACAACGAACTGTGCGGAGAATCCGCGTCGTAGTTGTGCCTGCTGACTCCTTCGACCAAGTAAAGCTCACCCTTTGTTAGCACGCTGAACGACCAACCAAAATGGCTCTCAAGTGCTACTACCCATTCGCCAACCTGCGGATTCTCTACACTCATTTTCTAACCTCCCAAGGCATTAGGTTCCTGTCACAATGAATTTTCGCATTCTCACGCTCTGGGTCGTGGTCCGTCTCCGTAAAGCGAATCCGACCTTCAACCGTCCACTTGCCAACCTTTACCGTTCGCTGGTCAATCTGCTCAACCTTGTCCACCGGCAGCCAACCTCTCGCGTTGTAACGTCCGTCTCTATGCGACCAGTCCCAGAAAATGACTTGGTGGATGTTCGGGGCGCGGTTGAACTCGATGATGTCGCAGCGGCAAACACTACTGGCGGTTAGGTGGAGGAGCAAAAGAGCTAACATGCTTGCACCTCAATCAGAACGTGTGGCTGCTCATCACCCGAAGCAATCCACTTCACAATACCAACGTCGCACAGCTGCGAATCGTCCACCCACAGCAAACCGTTCAGCGAATCGAACACGCTTTTTGCCAAGTTGTCCGCGTCTGGCTTCTTTGCATGCGGCACTCTTGGCATTGCCCTAGTCTTCCAAATCAAATTGGAGGGCCTTGGCATCACGAAGGTAAGCTTCACAGACAAAGGGCCGTCCATTGGTGCCCCGTCGTATGCAACACGAGCAGCTAGCCTTACCGTGGCCTTAAAGTCTTGCACCGGATGTTTCGATGGCGTGTAGTTGTGCGCGTACTTGCCGACTATCCGAGTACGTTGACGCGGCTGGGCTATCGGGACGGCGGGGACTTCGATGGTTATCATTGCCGTTTCCTTTCGATCAGTTCCGTGAGCTCCAGAATACTTAAATCGCTGGTGAGCTTTTTACTTGGCTTCCATTGCGTTAGATTGCCAGCCTTTTTCCAAAGCAATTCCCAGTCATCAACCCATTGCTCCACTGATTCAACGCCACCTCCAGCACCATGAGCCATTTCCCAGTGTGTGACACTTGGGTTTATCCCAAAAGCTGCGCTAGAATCGGCTGGAAAGTTTTCTTCACCCCACCCACTGAAGAAATGATCCATGCACGGATGGCCAGCAAACTGTTCTAAGGAAAAATACGGCTTGACTTCAACCAATAGCTCGTGCATTGGCGGGCAATCGCTATGACCGCAACAAAACTTAACATAGAAGTCTGGCGACCAATCGAGATAATCAACTGGCTCATACTGCCATTCCCATTCAGCCAAATCAAAAAACGCCGCCCATCTGGCTTCTAGCCGCGAACGAAACATCACTCCGCGGTATTCCGTTGGATGTGCCTTAATTGTGTATTTCACCTGTCCACCCCTCCATGCTTGACCACGTTTCAACCCTTTGACACTCGCCATCAAACCGCAACTTGCACTCGCCTGGAGCTCCCTTGCGGTTTTTGGTTATCTTGCATTTCATTTCTTCCGAAGTCTTTGTGTCGCGATGTAAAAGAATTGACACGTCCAGATTGGCGAGAATGCCCTTCGCTTCGGAGTAGTGCGTATCGTTTGGCTCGGTACCATCTGCATCAGCGTTCAACTGGTTCAAAAGCAGGATCGTACAATCGAGCTCTTTAGCCGCGGCCTTGAGTTGCGATGTCACTTGCACCAACTGTTGATGCCGCGGCAACTTCCCATATGGAAAGAGCCCCAAGTGATCGACAACCACCAGCGATATTGGCGAGCGACTCGATGCCAGCTTCACCCTAGCCTTCAACGCCGCAACCGTATCTGGTGGCGACTGGTCCAGTAAAAGCGTTCTGCCATTGAAGTAATCCAAGCAAGCTTTGATCTGTGGAAGGTGACCGCGTTCAATCGTCGCCTGGGTAAAGTGCTTAAGTGGTACCGCGGAACAATCCGACAGCATGCGTTCCATCATTTCATCGTTAATCATTTCGTAGCTGGCAAAGTAAACACCGCGGCGTTTCTCAATTTGCCTTTGAGCAAATGCTAGGGCTACCGTTGACTTTCCCATGTAGCTTCGCGCCGCAATCTGCCAGAGTTGCCCGCGGAAGTAGCCGCCTGTAATCTCGTCGATGTCGATGTAGCCCGTCGATAGTCCCATCCGTGACTTGTCTTGATCTTCGACGCAAGCCCGATGGTTTTCGTAGACTCGATTGGCAACATCGAAAGCAGATTCCCAAAGCGTCCCAGAGGACGCATATACGTCGTCCAGCTGCGCTTCCAGTCGTCCAGCCAATTGCGTTGGGTCTGCGTCGAGCTCTGTCGCTTGAATCGCCAGCGTCGAAAGCAGATTTCGGAGCGCCAACAACGACGACATTCGCCGGAGCTCGTTAGCATGCCAGTGCAAGTTGGCCGCGATCTCGCAATCGCACAGGTTGGCAAACTGCTCAACTTCGGAAATGTTTTGAAGGTATCCAAACTGCCGGAGCTCGCCGCGGAGTCGATCAATCGTAAACACGCCAGCATCGTAGAGCTCTACAGCCAATCGGTACCAAGTTGCCAAAAACTGGTCTGTAAAATCCGCCTCTCGGACTATCGTGGCAACTTCAGGAATCTCCACCACCGACGCCATCATTCCGCCAATCACCCCCTCTTCGCATTGTCGCCTATGGTCAATCCAAGCTTTGTTTTGATCGTCGCTCATTGCGCCACCTGCACCCGCGGTTGACGAATCCGCTCTGGTTTAGGCTTTTGCTGCTCTACGGTTTCGAGCTCTGCCGCGGAAGGTGCGTACTCTTCCCAGTCGATGCTCCACCGCGGCTCGAATCGGTTGCGACGATGCCACGCACGAAGGTATCCGATTGCCTTGGTTGATGACATGAAAGTTAGATCGTCCATTAATCCTTGAAACGCAAACAAGTTGAACTTGCCGTGCGATCCCTGAAGAGCCGCATAGTCTTCAACGGCTTTGCGACCGATTGCCGATTGAAGGCATTCTGGAATTTTGATTTGGTCTAAAGCTCGCCCGCTCTCGTTCCCCTTTACCGTAGGTGAAAAGGGGTTAGGGGATATAGAAGAAGAAGATGAAGAAGAAGAGCCGTCACTTTTGCATTCACCATGCCGCTGGCTAGGTGAAGCATTAGGTGAATGCTTGGTGTCGCTTTTTGGCTTGGATTGAAAGCGGGTTGATGCGCCTTTATGTTCCCGCCTATATGCGTCTTTTACCAGTCTTCCGCTATACCAAACTGGTTTATCGGTCGCTGGGACAAGCTCTTGTGGCTCGCCATCACGACGTCCGCTTCTGGGTACATAAACATAAGGTTTTTCTATGCCAGAATCACCACCGCGGAGAACCTCTTTTTCTACCAATTCTTGCATGATTTTTGCTGGAACTCCCGCGGTCTTTCCGAGCTCTGCCAATGACCATCTAACGACACCGTATTCGTCGGAATCGTGGAGTATGCAAAGAATGTCGATCCATGCACCACGGGCAGCATGTGAGCATCTCCTGAGCTTAACGTCGCTCATCCAGTCGCCTGGGTAGAATTGAAACGATGGCAACTTACCCATTATTCGCCTCCGCTCGCTTTAGCATGTCTTCAAAGTAGAAGTCTTCAAGTTGCGACTGAGTCACCAACTGAACAGGCTTTAAGAGATTCGGTTCTGGCTTCGCTGATTCAATACGAACGAGCTCTGGCCATCTCCGTGCCGCGGCTTTGAAAGCGGCAATGCGTAGGCGATTGCGCAAT
>CAYWNG010000644.1:0-3974 GCA_964458685.1 uncultured Pirellulaceae bacterium | reverse complement strand
AAATGCTCCAGTGGCCTCAAAGCCGGGGCTTGTTAGCCCCGGCATAGGATATGTCGGCACTTCGGGCCTAAAATCGCAACTTGAAAAGCCATTCAAATAAGCCTTTCCCAGCCCCAAACTCTAAAAAGCGAAACGATAGAATCTGGCGATGAGGTTGAAGAAGTTATTAGGGCGATCAATCCACCGTCTAGCGACGGTGGCTACTTTCGGTTAACGAGAAAATCCCGGAGGGGTCCGGTCTGGAGTCCCCAAAGTGTGGGTTCGATGGAACGGCAATATGGCGGTCGTGGATGGCAATTGCTCGAAGTTGCAACTAGATTGGAGCGTCCTTTCGATGCTTCGCTGACTACATTGTGACACTCTAGATACCACATCCGAAGAAGAACCATGCTGAAGAAGTTTTTGTTGGCGGCCAGCCTCTCGCTGGCTCTGGGGAATTTCCAGACTTTCTCACAAGACTCGGACGAACCCAAAGATGAGACCCCAGGAATCAATTCGGGGCTAGTTTCAGCACTGAAGTTTCGTAGTCTTGGTCCGGCGCTCATGTCTGGACGCATCGGCGATATCGCAGTCGATCCTGTCAATCGCTCGACGTGGTACGTTGTGGCGTCGTCAGGTGGCGTTTGGAAGACTGAGAACTCGGGTGTGACCTTCAAGCCGATCTTCGATGGCGAGGGCTCGTACTCGATCGGCTGCGTCACTATGTGTCCACACGATCGACATACTATTTGGATTGGTACCGGCGAAAACAACTCGCAGCGCAGCGTCGGCTATGGAGATGGACTGTACAAGTCCACCGATGGCGGTCAGTCGTTCAAGCGAGTCGGCTTGGAGAACAGCGAACATATCGGCATGATCGCGGTTCACCCCCAAGATCCCAACGTTGTGTATGTCGCCGCGCAAGGGCCGCTGTGGAAAGACGGTGGCGATCGCGGGCTATACAAGACCACCGATGGGGGCAAGACGTGGACCAACGTTCTGAACATCAGCCCGATGACGGGGATCAATGAAGTCCATATCGATCCCAAAAATCCAGACATCCTCTACGCCAGCTCGTATCAACGACGACGACATCAATGGGTTCTGATCGACGGTGGCCCTGAGTCGACCGTACACAAATCAACAGATGGTGGAGCGACTTGGCGAAAGATCAGTCGCGGGTTACCCGATGGCGATAAGGGAAAGATCGGACTGGATATCTCGCCGGTGAATCCTGAAGTCGTGTATGCGATCGTAGAAGCGGCTGAGGACAAAGGCGGTTTCTTCCGAAGCATCAATCGCGGAGAAACTTGGGAGAAGATGAGCGGCTATGTTTCCAATGGCCCCCAGTACTACAACGAAATTGTCTGCTGTCCCCATAACGTCAATCGCATCTACTCGCTCGACACCATGATGATGGTCAGCGAAGATGGCGGCAAGACGTTCGTCACTTTGGGCGAAGATGACAAGCACGTCGATAACCACGCTTTGATTGTCGATCCTAATGACGAGAATCACTTGCTGATCGGCTGTGACGGCGGCTTGTATGAGACCTGGGATCGAGGCAAGAGCTACGATTACAAAGCTAATTTGCCCATTACTCAGTTCTACAAAGTAGCTGTTTCGAACGACAAGCCGTTCTACTACGTTTACGGTGGTACACAAGACAATGCGACTCAGGGCGGCCCATCGCGAACCAACAACGATCACGGTATTCGGAATAGCGATTGGTTTGTGACAGTCTTTGGCGATGGCTTCGAGCCGGCCGTTGATCCGAACGATCCCGACACTATTTATTCGCAATGGCAGTATGGTGGCCTAGTGCGATACAATCGCAAGACAGGTGAAACCGTCGATATCAAGCCGCAAGAGTCCAAGGAGGGGCCGCCGTTGCGTTGGAACTGGGACTCGCCACTGTTGATCTCGCCACACAACTCTAAGCGAATTTACTACGGCTCGCAAATTCTCTTTCGCAGCGATGATCGCGGCGACAACTGGACTGCTATCAGTCCTGACTTGACTCGACAGATCGATCGTAACCAACTGAAGGTCATGGGACGAGTTTGGGGAGTCGATGCAGTGGCTAAGAACTCCTCCACTTCGCTTTACGGCAATATCGTCGCGCTCGATGAATCAACTAAAGCTGACGGGCTGATCTACATCGGCACCGATGATGGCTTGGTGCAAGTCACCGAGGATGGCGGAAAGAACTGGCGTAAGATCGATCGCTTCGGCACGCTAGACGTCCCCGAGTTCGGCTATATCAACGACATCGAAGCGGATTTGTTTGATCCCAACACGGTTTACGTAGCGGTGACCAATTTCAAGCGAGGCGACTTCAAGCCTTACATCCTCAAGTCGACGGATCGCGGAAAGTCTTGGCAACAAATCCACGGTGACCTGCCTGAGCGAGGTAGCGTGTACACTCTCAAGCAAGATCATGTGAATCCGAATTTGCTCTTCTGCGGCACAGAATTCGGTTGCTACTTCACTGTCGACGGTGGTGAGAAGTGGATCGCTCTGAAGACTGGCTTGCCAACTATCCAAGTTCGCGATCTCGAAATTCAACGTCGCGAAAACGATCTGGTGCTGGCTACCTTTGGTCGTGGCTTTTATGTTCTGGATGACTACTCGCCACTTCGCGATATCAAGCCTGAATTGCTCGAAGCCAACAAGATGTTCCCCATCAAAAAAGGCCTCATGTATCAGACGGTCAGTAAGATGGGCGTGTCTGGTCGAGCCTTCCAAGGGTCGAACTTTTATACGGCCCCCAATCCAGAGTATGGAGTCACCTTCACCTTCCATTTGAAAGACGAGCTTAAGACGAAGAAGTCACAAAGAGTGAAAGCTGATCGCGAAGGAGCCAAGGCTGGTAAGGATACACCCTATCCGTCTTGGGAAGACCTCAAGAAAGAAGACCGCGAAGTAGCCGCATCTCGCTGGCTGACGATTCGCGATACTGCCGGCAACGTCGTGCGCAAGATTCCGACATCCACAGAGCGAGGCATGACGCGAGTGAATTGGGATTATCGTCATGCTGGACCAAGCGGTGGTCGTCGACGCGGTGGAGGTGGTGGCGGCCCAGTTGCTGTTCCCGGCAAGTACACTGTCGAAGTATCGCAAATGGTCGATGGCGAAGTCACCGAGTTGATCGCTAAGACTGAATTTGAGATCGAGCCGTTGACGTTTGGTGATACAACCGAGATCGATCGCACGGCCATTCGAGAATTTGCTAAGAAGGTCTACAAACTGGCCAATGCAGTTAACGCAGCGACTGAGTTAGCTAACGAAGCATCCGAGCGATTGGAGGCTATCGAAGGCTTGACCAAGTCTGCGGCCGAAGCCGACCCAACCTTGTGGAAAGAGATTCGTGGCCTTCAAGTTCGCTTGATGGACGTGAAAGAGAAATTCACTGGTGACCCAACGCGAACGAAACGCAATGAAGACGCTATGCCTGGACTTCAGAATCGGCTATCCAACGCGATGATGGGTGCGATGGGCAGTACCACTGGTCCAACCGGCACTCATCGACGGCAATATGAAATCGCTGGTGAGGAGTTTGATGCGGCTCTGGTAGAGCTCAATAAGCTCCTCGACACCGATATCCCTGCTATGCTCAAGCGCTTCGACGCTAAAGGCGCTCCGTGGACACCAGGTCGACCAATCCCAAGCTGGCGATGATTCGCACCGCTTCGAGAACTTGAAGAGCTAAGAGATCGAGGCAAAAGAATGAGGGCAGGAGAATGAAAACCAGAGTTCATTCTTTTGCCTGCATTGAGAAATGACGATAGCCTTATTTAGCCGGTGACTGCTCGCGGTTTGTTGACTCATAGAACTGGCTCATCAATTCGAATCGGCTTCGAGTGATCTCGGACTTCATTGGATCGTGAACTCGCAGAGTGAACCTGGATTGATCTCCTTGGAAACAGGAACTTTCTTTTCCGTGCTGATGCTGCGCTACACCAAGCGGCGGCTGCTCTTCATCGTCGGCGCGG
>CAYWNG010000643.1:0-3974 GCA_964458685.1 uncultured Pirellulaceae bacterium | reverse complement strand
ACTACTGGTCGCGGCTCAAGATGTGTATTGACGACTAGTGCGCCAGTTCCGACTGGGCCATGTAGCTTATGAGCGTTAAGCGTCAGAGCTGAGAGACCAAGCTTGGTCATATTAACATCGATCTTGCCCACAGCTTGAATCGCATCGCAGTGAACGGGGACTTGGTAGCGCCGACAGATTTTCGCTACGGCGGCGATATCATTGATCACGCCCGTTTCGTTGTTCGCCAACATCAAGCTTACCAAAGCCACGCGACTGTTGGCTTCATCGCGACCTTCGTAAACATCGGATAACCATTGGTCCAATTGTTCGAGGTTGTACGTACCATCGCCACGAGCGGGCAATAGTCGAACGGGATTCAGGCAGAGTGCCGAGAGTTCAGCGGCGACTAACAGGCTGGGGTGTTCCATCGATCCGACAATAACCAAACCCGGATGCTGATGAGTGAAGGCATGGAGAGCTAAGTTGTTGGCTTCTGAACCTCCGCTAGTAACAATGATCTGCGCGGCGGACATGCCTTCGATGGGAGCACCGACGCTTCGCAAGATCGACTCTTTGGCCTCTTCCAAATGATGCAGTGCTTGACGACCGCTACGATGTTGACTGGCTGGATTCGCTAGTCCGGACAGCTCCAAGTCCCGCATCGCTATGACGACTTGCGGGTCCATTCTGGTAGTAGCGTTGTTGTCTAAGTAGATCGACTGGGACATACGAAGTTTTGGCCAAGGCTGTGTGGGCGAGCAGTGTTTTTTAGGGGTGTGTGAAGGACTTGCGATGTAGTTACATTTCGGCCGAGGAAGCTGCTAGAATAACGGCGTTTTCGATTTCGTCGATGTCGTTACTTCGTACTGCAATGCGTTTATTTGAAAGGTGATTGAATGCCACAAGGTCAAGCCGTCTTCCTGGGACTGAATCAAACCGGGGTAATCGCGTGCATCGTTTTGTTCTTTTGTTGTTTCCCTCTCTGCTGGATTCCGTTTCTTATCGATTCATGCAAGGGTCATAAGTCGTAAAACCAGATTGCGATGAGCTTAACTCCAGGCCAGAGAATTCTCCGCAGCATCGCGATTGCGATGCTTGTCGTCTATCTGGGTTGGCAAGTTTACTGGCTCGCGCAAGGAACGATTCCACAATCGCTGCTCTTAGCATTGACGGGCATTCCGGCTCCAACAACCGGAGGGACTCGCAGTTTGCGAGCGTTGCTCGAGGGAGATTGGCGACTATCGCTCTATCATAACGCCATGACTTTGCCGATCATTTCGGTCACGCTTTACAGTGTTATCCTAATTGTCGCTCAGAAGCGTCGAGGGATAAAACCCAACCTGCCGCGACGAATTGTCATCGCTTGGGTCGTTATTCTGTCTTTAGCTTGGATTATCAAGCTTTCGCAGAGCTGGTTTGCCCCTCTTGTAGGCTAGGAAGCCAAAAGAAAGGCTAACAAGACTGTAATTTCCAGATAAAATAGATCGCTGAACTTTGCGAAGTCAAATTCGCGGAGTCACCCAGCGAAGTCATTGCTCAAATCCCACCTTACGCTGAACTCAAGCGAAACCCAATGACTTGGCCCGCCTTTAGAAAAGAGCAACGTTTATTTTGCGTTGCTCAGTTCCATGTCTCGCTTCTAGGTTGATACGCCATGTATCCAAAGTACAAAAACGTTCGATGTCTGAGCTTTGCAATTCTCGCGATGGTCGCAGGTTCTGTAACGGCCGCGGAGAAACTGAAGTACAACCGCGATGTTCGACCAATCTTGGCTGATAAGTGCTTCTCGTGCCACGGCGCCGATAGCGCAGCTCGAAAGGCCGAACTGCGTCTAGACAATCGCGACGCGGCAATCGACATGAGTGCGATCAAGCCCGGCGATGCTTCGAAGAGCGAGATGATTGCTCGAATCGTCACCGAAGCCCATGACCAGGTTATGCCGCCGCCGGAAATCAAGAAGGCGCTCAGCAAGACTGAAGTCGAGATCTTAACGCGCTGGGTGAACGAAGGCGCTGAATACGAAGCCCACTGGTCGTTCATTCCTCCACAACGACCTGCCACACCTAAAGTCAACAACTCTGCATGGACCAAGACCGCCATCGATGCGTTCATTCTCAGTCGATTGGAGCAAGCCGGTTTATCGCCAGCTCCTGAAGCTGATCCTCGAACGCTCATTCGTCGGCTGCACTTGGACATCACCGGGTTGCCTCCCAACCCCGAGACCACCGAGAAGTTTGTCAGAGACTACCAAGCTGAAGGCGACGCCGCGCTTTCGCGATGGATCGAGACCTTGATGAGTCTGCCGACTTGGGGTGAACATCGCGCGCGATACTGGTTGGATGCGGCCAGATATGGCGATACTCACGGTCTGCATTTTGACAACTATCGTGAGATGTGGCCTTATCGAGACTGGGTGATTCGATCTTACAACGCTAATCAAGGCTTCGATCAATTCACTATCGAACAACTGGCTGGAGACCTTCTTCCCAATCCTTCGCGCGATCAACTGATTGCTACAGGGTTCCAACGCTGCAACATTACGACCAACGAAGGCGGTACGATCGACGAAGAGAATGTGGCCATGTACGCTTCCGACCGAGTACAGACCTTTGGCTGGGTTTATATGGGACTCACCACGAACTGTGCGCAATGTCATGATCACAAGTTCGACCCATTTACGATGAAGGACTATTACTCGCTAGCGGCCTTTTTCCGCAATACGACTCAAGGCCCCAAGGATGGTAACGTTGCTGATGGTGGTGGTCCTGTTATTCGTGTTCCAACGATGGCCGATGCGCCACGATACGAAGCGTTGCCCGGCGAGATTGCATCGGCAAAATCAGCCCGAGACAATCGACGTAATGAAGCAACCGGTGACTTTCAGAAGTGGCTGGCCAGTCAATCGCTCGATGACTTTGAAAAGACGCTTCCCAACGATTCGATGATCGTTCGCGCGCCGCTGATCGAAGGCAGCGGCAACGAATCCTTGAATGTCTGTACCGACAGTCGCTTTAAGGCAATCGGCGATGTTTCATGGATTGCCGATGGCAAGCTTGGTTCCGCTCCCGTCATGAAAGCTGGCGGAACATTTGAACTGGGTGAGCTCGGTGACTTTGATCGCTCGCAGAAATTCAGCTTTGCCGCGTGGGTTAAGCCCAACTCCAACGGCGCCACCGGAGCGATCCTAGCCCGCATGGACGTCGCGCAGAATCACCGCGGTTATGACTTCTGGTACGAAAATCGCAATATTGGCGTGCATATCATCGATGCTTGGCCTGACAATGCTTTGAAGGTTGTGACCGATAAGCCTGCGCTCAAAGAGGGCACATGGTCTCACGTTGTCGCGACCTACGATGGTTCGGGTAAGCCCGAAGGCGTGAAGATCTATGTCGATGGCAAGCCTCAAAAGACGAAAGTCGCCTCCAACAATCTTAAGCCCGATGCCAACATCCATGCGAGCACACCTCTACGGATTGGCCAGCGTAGTGTTGATCAAGTCTTCGATGGAGCAATCCAAGAAGTTCGCGTTTATGCTAAGGAGTTATCGAAAGAGGATTCCAACTTATTGGCAACGATTCAACCTTTAGCGGCCCTATTGAAGGTTCCTTCTGAGAAACGCTCCGCAGAACAGCAAGAGTCGCTCTTCAAGCACTATCTCGCGACAGCCGACGCAGCCTATCAACAGCTTGACAAGCAAATTCAAAAGCTGGAGGGCGAACTGGCTGAGATTGAAAAGCGAAGTCCAGTCACTCACGTTCAGCGCGAGAAGCCAAACTCGACTCCGATGGCTAACATTTTGATGCGCGGCGAGTACGACAAAGTGGGTGATGCTGTTCAAGCAGCCACGCCAGCCTCACTACCTGCCCTGCCTGCCGGTGCGCCACTCAATCGTTTGGGGTTAGCTCAATGGTTGATGGACAAGAGCAATCCACTGACGTCGCGAGTCGCCGTCAATCGATTCTGGATGCAAGTCTTTGGTTCAGGTATCGTGG
>CAYWNG010000642.1:0-3976 GCA_964458685.1 uncultured Pirellulaceae bacterium | reverse complement strand
TAGGCGACTCTGACTGCGTCTTCGTGAGCCTTGGTTGCCAACAAGTCGAGTAAGTACGAGCCCATCGGCAGGAAGAGTTTCTTCAATTGATTACTGTCTCGTCGATGCGATTTGCTGCCAAGGATAGGAATCGCGTCGCGGCCTCCCAAGACCATGCCGACTAGCCTGCGTTCAATCGGAGTCGTGTACTTGGCTATCGTGTCGACTGGATCACTCTCCCCCTCCAAGATAATTTCTTCGGACCAGCGTTCGATGCCTCGTATAAAATGCCTTTCAAGTCGATCGAGTCCCGTATTGCATATGCCTTGCCAGTCCTGAGGCAATTCCAATCTAGGATCAACCTGCGACTCGGCGGGAACGGACGAGATGTTGGCAATCGCTAGTAAGTCGGCACAGTAGGGAAAATTTTCTCGAATGCGAACTAGACATCGAAGTTGCAGTCGCGGACAGCGTGCGATCAACGCCAAATTGTGTCGATACTCTAGTTCTGCTGAATCGATCATAACACCAAGTCTCCAAGGTCGATCGAATCCCTCAACAGCAACCACGACGGTTGCCCCGCTTGATCCCATCACCGTGGCTGTTATTGAGACCAAGTCCCAACCGGCTGGGCGTTGTTCATTGGGAGTGTCTGACCACGAAAACAGCTTGTCAAGTTGAGCGTCGATAGAGTCGGCAAATCGACCTCCTGAGAACGGTTCGGTCGGCTCACGCTTCGTAGTCGCCCAACGAGTTGACTTTCCTTTTCCAAGGCGTCTGTCCTCCGAGACAGTTAACTCTTGAACGGCAAAGGTGCTGCGACAAAGTTCTTTAGCTTCCACTGTTATACCGCCAAGATCGATCCCGCCTCGATACGCTTGGCGAATAAGGCTCGTATCCCCGGTCCGCAGTTCGTTGACTGTATACAAACCTCCTTCGTTCGTGTCCTGTAGGTAGACGCTAACTCCCGCAAACCCACTTCGCGTCAAAATGGGCTCGGCAAAGACGCCGTTAAGCTTACGAACATCCAGGCTTTCAAAGACGCGTCGCGATTGTCCGACGATCCACTTGGGAACGTTCGGTTGGTTAAGCAGTGAATGGCATGCGAAGAACGCGGAGGCAACATCCTCTTTCAAGGCAAGCGAATCCGCTTCGTCCGATTGCTGTCGAAAACGTTGCACTCCTTCAGCAATTCGCAACATCGTATTGCTCAGCGCATACAAGTCCGACGCACGACTCGCATGTCCAGCACGTAACAAGCCTGACTGTAATAGTATTCCCGCATTGCGTGCTCCAACGCGTAGCAATGCAGAAAGAGACTCGCGGACTAAGATCGCAGCGGCTCGCATTGCATCGGTGACTTCTACAGTTCGAGTGTCCCGCTCTGGATCGCTTGGCGGGTTTGTATCGATACTTGAGTGCTCCTCAGAAGCTGGCTCCTCACTTGCCTGACTATGTTCTAGAGGCAGGCTACTACAGCATGCCAAGATATGGAAGCACTTTGGGGACATCAAACAGGAGCACGAGACATCGTCCAAGCTTGTGAGGACACCGTTAGGAGACTGAAGTCGAACCGTCTCGTCATTCGATTGAATTGTCCACACATTTTCGTGGTGAGTCCAATTCCACGCATCCGCCAAAGCAGGTTCGCTGTCCAATCGTTTGCGAACGCGACCGGGCGCTTGTTCAACGAGTTGCGACAGGAAAATTGGGGTGATCTTGGGTCGCATGGTTCCAGTATCGATTTGTCTGATTTTCTTTGCGTAGCCACAACACAAAGTGAGATGCCAATTCGTTATGATACTGCAAGTCATTCATGTGAATCTGCGCCCCATTCCACTCTGTAAACTCAAATGGCAAAAACGAAAGCATCCAGTTCAGTATCCGCCGAGAATACTCAGGTTTGGATCGATGGTCCGAATTCATACAAACTAGGACTTCAGAATGGCAAAGTCGTTTGCCAAAACGCTAAAGGCAATCAACTGGCAACATTGCCTGCGGCTCTGAAAGAAGATCCCACCACGGATCAGTTACAAGCTCTGGCGACGTGGTTGGACGATCATCGCATGGAATGCCTCCACACGGTTGAACGCTGGATGCTTCGCTCCCTGATCATTCCGAGGCAAACGCTCATCGAGGTTTGGCCAGATCCCGATTGGCAAACAGCCCTTGAGAACATGGTCATTGCTCCTTCGACGGATACAGGGAAAGTGGATCGTGACCAGTACGGCCTACTCAAAAACGCCGACGCCAAGAAGGGCGTGGGTGTGATCGATGTTGATGGCGAATCGAAGTGGCTTAAGTCTTCTTGCGTGGCCTTTCTCCATCCAATCTTGATCGGCGAACTGGAGGACCTGCGCGACTTGGCCAACGATCTGGGAGTCGTTCAGTCCGTCGAGCAACTCTATCGTCCAGTCTTTCGACCTGAAAAAGAGCAGCTTCCACTGAACTCGATTCGCGATTACGAAAACGGTGAGTTCGAACAACTGAATTTTGCCTTGGGCATCTGCAAAAGGCTTGGCTATCCCGTACGAGGCGGCTACGCCACTTGCAAAGTTTGGGAAGGAACATCGCCTTTGGAGGCACGGTACTACGTCGGTAGCGAGTCTCCTGAGAGTCAAACGTTTACAGGCGATTTGATCTTCGTAGATAACAAACAACAAGCCATCGCTATTCGCGACGTCGGGCCAGTTACCTTCAGCGAAGGAGTCAGAATGGCATCTTCCATTTACGCTAAACGCAAAGTTGAAAAGAAAGAAGGAGCCGAGTCATGAGTAAAGAATGGGCTCTTTCGCAACTAGACGCGGGTGGTTTAGTCGGGCTGGATGCCAAGGTCGATGAGAAGTCGACTGAAACTATGGTCGCTCGAACCTATGGAGCACCAGTTCTCGGTGACCGCGTCATCATACGATTAACCTCCCAGCGGCTCGTACCCGCCGAAGACTTGTCGATGGAATTTCTCGGTCTGGAAGGTCGAGCCATCAGCGAACCGATCGCTAAACAGAACCGAACGGCTCTTGAGTTTGGTCATTGGGCATTGATTCACCAGCCGAAGCATGCCAAGTACGCGCTCGACCTTGTCAAACGCATGAAAGCTGCGGAACGTAAAGCCGTTTCAAAAGCGGGACACGCTTGGGATCTTTACGTCGCGATGGCAGAAGAGCTGAACAAGTCGGTTCGCCACTTTCTCCCTGCGTTTTGGGAACAAGCGGCGCGGGCCTATAAAGAACTGGGAAACACTACCTACGCTGGCAGAGCACTAAACAAAGCTCTCGAAGCTGAACGCGTTCACTCCTTGGAAGTCGATCGAGAACATCGACGAGACGCAATCCTTGAGTTCACGTTGAGCGGTTGCCTCTCAGGCAAAGCTCTTTCCGACTACGCCAAGGATCTTGAAAAGCAGTTTCCGCCTCGCGAGGCCTACGAGACTTACAAGGATCTCGTCATTCGCAGAACGCTAGGGGGCATGGCTCCGATCGCCAACGCTGGGAGCGATTTAACGAAAATGGCCAAAGCGGCCAAGCTGGATGTAGATGCCGAGATCGAGGCAGTGCTTCAAGCCATGATCACTTCGCCAGCCATGTCGCGTGCACCATTTCAGTTTTGGAAATCGGTCAAGAAGCAAGTTGGCAATATTGTCGCTCGTAGTCCATCTTTTGCAGTTTGGCTCCTAGTTCATACGAATGCGGCTTCGTCGTATCGAAGCGAAAGCCCCGTTTGGGAGTGGCTCGATTTGCTTGAAGAATGGAAGGTACTTCCCTATCTGTCGATGCCGGCGGCTAAGCTTCCGGAAGATGTCGAAATACCAGGCGGAAGAGCAGGGTGGTTGTCCCGAGTCGTATCTGTTGAATCGTCTCCAAACAAGTGGGCCTTTGAGTTGCTCGAACAGATGAAGGATGTCCTCAGAGAGGAGAAGAAACCACTCCGGCTTGTCTATGCAAAATACTGCCATAAGGATTAAGACGTTCTAGATATGATTCTAGAAATTGTAAAGGAC
>CAYWNG010000641.1:0-3983 GCA_964458685.1 uncultured Pirellulaceae bacterium | reverse complement strand
TTTGAAGGGTGCATCTGGAACGTTGTTCGCTCGCCCCGCAACGCTGACGAACCAAACAATGACCCATGCCTGGGATGCTCGAGAGCGTCCGATGCTGCTGAACAATCGCTTTTTGAGAATTCCGGTCGCCAATACCAATCCAGCCGAGAATGACGTATTGACCGGGCGAATCATCACCTTCCCGGAGGGACAAGGACCGCTGGGTGGATTGTCCTTCCACATCATTCGCTACATCGGCGACCAGACATCGCTAAGTGGGGAAGCCTACGCGTCCAGCTACTCCATTACCATTGACTTGCAGGAAAATGACCTGTCGAAGGTCAAGACGCTGATGGTTGGTACTGGCGATGGTAGTCGGACAACTATGACAGGTACGATTTTGGACTGGGCGCTGAAGTATCCACAAATGGTTGGCTCGCCGCTCAGCGGTGATTGGGCACGAGGTCTTTACTTGTGTTACAACACAGTCGGTATCAACCCACAGTTTCCGATTTTGGCCGATCCCTATCTGTTTTTCATCAATGCTGTTCCATTGAACTCGCATGGTGCTGGTATCGGCGCCGATGGCGCAAGCCAGTATCACGTGCTGGACACTACTGCTGGGCCAACTGTTATGGATCCAGGTGTGAATATTGTCCCGGTTGGCTTGCAGCCACGCTCCAATAAGTTGGCCTCGGTGGGCACCTTGATCGATCCGGACTCGAATTTAACCTACGACAACGTCAACAATACTTACCGATTCAACCCTTCGGGAGCTTTTCGCTTAGGCGATACCGACGAGCCGTTCGATGCGGCGGACTACAACACCGCCTTCAGCGCATTTCGTCCAGCGGGTGCATTGAACTCGGGAGATATCATTCCCAGTTTCCATCGTACGGCCTTGCTGAACTATCTGGTGAACTTCAAGCCGCCAGCAACTTACAGCGAGCGAGAGTTCTGGGCTGTGCTGCGAAGAATTGAACTCGCAACGCCACGTCCGTTGGGAATGATCATTCGGACTCCCAATGGTATCCCGACCTTCATGGACCCGGCCAAGGTCGTTACTATCGGTGGAGTGACTCGTTACGTTACAAACCCTGAATTTAATCCTAACTTCGCGGCCAATGGTCCGCTTGATCCGGTGACCGCCAACGGAAAGAAGGGAATTCCTGTTCTTGAAGTCGACATTGCCAGTAATTGGAATATGAACTGGCCAAGCATGGGATTACCCAAGTTTGTGGACTGGATGCATGGTTTGATGGTTGGTCGTTGGGATGTGGATAACTTAGCCACGGGCATTCCAGACAGCGTCTGGATCGATGCTGGATTGCCACTGCAAAAGACTCCTAATGGCCAATTGCTGAAGGCGTTAGTGGCATATTACGTGGAAAGCCTGGATGGAAAGTTGGACGTTAATGCTGTGGGCGGTAGCGCCCAAGCCAATGCCTATGGCAACGGCCAGAATCTGTTTGCCCGACCTTCAGCCTTTGGTCCCTCGGTTAACGCTACGATGGCTTCACCATTCGCGTTGGGTAATTTAGATACCAACGGCGCGTCGATCTACTTTTCTCAGGGACTGGGTTATGGATCGGGCGACTTGAGCTTGCGACATATCTTCAGTAAGACCTCTGGAGGCATTGATACAGGTGAGCTTGGTTACGTCAACTTCCTCCGACTACGCTCCGGGTCGAACTCTACCATCGAAGTGGGGACCGCAGGGGCTGACACACTCACGCACCTGACGTTCCGCGAGAGTCGGGCAACTCACGCTCACTTCGGCCTCCCAGGTTTGCCGCTGAGTGTTCGAGGACGTGCGTCTCTGGCCATCGATCGCCTGGGTAATCCGATCATTCACAATTATGGTCCTCCCAACACGCTGATTGAAAACGAGTATGAAGCTAGGCACATTGCATCGCCTTACATGGACACACCGTTCACGTTGGCCGAGTGGGAGAAGATCTATCGCGTGGGCGATGCCGACCACAATGTGATGCCCAGCCGTTTGCAAGACGCTTTGGGGGAAGTAAATGCATCAGGTACTTCGGTCTCTTTACGCCATGAAATCACTGCTCGCTCGCGGCACTTAATCGTTCCAAAATTAGCCGCGCGACATAAGGATTTTAAGAACGCTGCTAATCAAGCGATCAATCCACCAACGTCATTCTTGCAGCTTGTGAACACCATTCGCGAACTCAAGAGTTTGCCGACGGTTACTGGCGCTCAATACGAAGCAATGTTCCCACTCGAGTTTCATCGTGGACAAGCGATGAACATCAATCGACCATTCGGAAATGGTGTGGACGAAAACACCAACGCTCAACGCGGTTTCCGAGATATCGACGAGCCGCTGGAGATCAACAATGGTCAGTTTCCAGTCGATCCAACCGGTGTCACCACGTCAGGCTTTATCGCAGGGGCTCAACCCTTAGACTACACTGCTGGACTGACAATCAGTGGGCTCGACCCCACCAATCCATTATCGCCATACCGAGGTGTCACGTCACGACAACTGTATGCACGCCATCTTTATTGCTTGGCTCAGTTGCTGTTGCCCCAGGAGTACAACTTCCCCAATATCGACCGCGCCTACTGGAAAGATCTGATCGAATCGACGCAGAGCACAGACAATACAGTCCGAACTCAGGCAAGGGTGAAGTATGTCATGATTCGTGGCCGTATCTTGGCTCAATGGGCGGCTAACATCGTGGACTTCCGTGACTCGGACTCCACGATGACACGATTCCCATTCGATCCTGATCCATTCGACTATTTGAACAATGGTGCCAACATCGGTTGGAATCCTAATCGCAACGTGAACGGCAATCCTTCTTTGGTGCATGTCGTTTGGGGTATGGAACAGCCAGAACTATTGCTCACGGAGTCGTTGGCATTCCATGACCTTCGTGTGCGCAGGGACCCGACAGCGACACCAGAACGTTTCGACCAATTCCGGATTCCGCAAGGATCGTTGTTCCTCGAATTGTACTGCCCTCGCACGACAGAAGTTGGCCCCAACGCAGCGAACGCTACTGCCTTGCCAGGCGTCTCTTCAAGCCTCTACACGCCCTCTCCAAACGGTGACGTGGTTTTGGATGTCAGTCGTGTCAGCCCAGCGGATTCTATGGGAAACATCTATCCGGTTTGGCGAGTCTACTTGTCGGGGCCGATCGATAAGGTTGGAAAGAAAACTGGCGGCGCTGCCGATAGAGATCTTACACCCAACGGACGGCTCACCGCAGTTGCAGCAGCGGATCGTAACTTTAGCACTCGTTTCGACCTAACCTATCAGTTGCCAATCTCTAACCGTGATACAACCGGCGGAAATCTGAGTGGTCTGACCTATGACTGGGCTTCAACTCCAATTGACCAACCTGATCCTGCCACGTCTCGAGTGATTCTGTTTGCTCCAAAAAACAACGCATTTGATGTTCCCGGAGTCAACAATCGCGATCAGCAGGTCTTCTACAATCGATCTAGTTCGAACCTGCATTTGCGAGGCAACCAGTACTTGGTTGTCGGGCCGCGTGCAACAACGTACTTGGGATCAGATCAATCGTCTAAGACCTCAGCTAGCGGTAGGCCCGGAAATGTTCCGAGCAATCACGCCATAACGATCTCGGCTGGAACATGGGCGTCACTTTTCGATAAGGACGGTGTCGAGTATCGCAATCCGTTCCCCTTCGATGCGATGTCCAATCCTAATGGTTCTCCGAATGTTCGCGAAGCGGTGACGATGGTCGCTGGTGCCGATCGTCCGACCAGTTGGTCCAACACGGCCAATCTGAACTTCATCGGAGTCAATGTTTCAGAACCTCTGCCAGGTTCGGCAACATTCTATCAAGAGCCCACTGTTCGGATTAACACCAATTCAGGTAGCGGATTTGATACGATCAATGCCGATGGCTATTACGATTACGGAACGGGTACAACCGCGCCATCGAGGCCACCGTTTGATAGTGGCACCAATGGCCCGCTGTCCATGTGGAACAGAAACTTCGACGGAA
>CAYWNG010000640.1:0-3992 GCA_964458685.1 uncultured Pirellulaceae bacterium | reverse complement strand
TGAACTGCTGCGTTCGTACTTGACGTTTTCGAGTGTCTGTCTGTTGATGCTACCGTTAACTGGTGCTTGGCTATTCGCAGCTAATCGACTTGGACGTCAACAGAACAAGCTAGCTCAAGAACAGACGAAATAGCCCTCAGCGATTCGCGGGATGAATCAAGCTATTGAACTACTCGCGAAAGCTATCCCAATCGATTTCTAGCTTGCGCATCCGGGCTCGTAGCGTGTGAGGGTTGATGCCCAACATTTTTGCAGCACCAAGCTCGCCTTCGATTCTTCCGCGACAAGCACTCAACGCCTTCTTGATATGCTGGCGCATGGCTTCGTTCAGGTCGACAATCGGCGAGGAAGGCGAAGACGCAATCGACGGTGCTTGAAGCTGAGGAACGCTTTCGGGGATCACTTCATAAAAAGTAGGTCCCGTGTCCACGACCGGCTGAGACTGTTTAGAAATCCCTAGGGCACCCGCCACATCGAACGCTTTGCCTCGCCCCAAGATAACCGCGCGATCGATTACTGCACCAAGTTCCCGCACGTTGCCCGGCCATGGGTAGTTGGCTAGCGCGAGTAAATCCTGTGAGGAAGGCTCGACAAACGGTAATCCGAACCTTTCAGCGGCGCGTTGAGCAAAATGGCGTGCCAACAATGGAAGGTCTTCGACGCGATCACGAAGTCGCGGGAGGAAGACTGGAAAGACGTTGATTCGATACCACAAGTCTTCGCGGAACGTTCGTTCGCGAACCATGTTGGAAAGGTCGCGGTGAGTCGCGGCGACAATCCGTACATCGACATGAATTGTTTTCTTTCCACCGACGCGTTCAATTTGGTGATCTTGAAGAACACGCAGCAGGCGAACCTGAGCTGCTAGAGGCAGTTCGCCAATCTCATCGAGGAAGAGTGTGCCACCATCGGATCGCTCGAACCATCCTTGATGCTGGTCAGCGGCTCCTGTGAAGCTGCCTTTCTCGTGACCGAACAGTTGTGAATCGATCAGCTCGGATGGAATCGCGCCACAGTTGACTCGAACAAACGGACCATTGGCTCGCTTGCTCTTTTGATGGATCGCTCGTGAGATAACCTCTTTGCCTGTACCAGTCTCGCCAAGTATCAGAACTGGAATGTCTGAATCGGCGACCAATTCGACTCGTTCCATCACGCTGCGGAGTCCGCGATTAGCACCGACGATTTCGTCTTGGACTTGATGTCGGCCCAATCGCTCCAAGAGTATTCGACGATCGGCATCGGCCGCTTCGCGCAGAACCTTCAACTCATGCAGCCGTGAATCGTTGGCCAGTGCTACGGCAAGCGGCTCACGCAACTCCAACAACAAACGACGGACAGCTTGAAAGTCGGCTTGGACCGGCGTGGTAGCTACCAGCAGTCCCTTACAATTGTTCGAACCGCGAAGGGGACACAGCCAAGTGATTGAAGTCGTTGTTGGATTGACCAGCTTGGAGAGTGGATAAAAGTCCTCGACCTTCGTCCCACTGAGGATCTGACCCGAATCGCTCAAATCTTGAATTGCCCGCAGATCGTCAACAGTCAACGCTACGGCGATTGAACGATTCGATTCGCTTGCCGAGGCAGCAGCAACAACGATGGTTTCAATGCGGTCGGGACCAGAGTAGACGCGATCCAAACGAATCGACCGCAAACTTGACTGGCTAAACAGGCGTTCGGCGATGTTCTTAAGCGACTCGTCGATCTCAAGATGTCCGGAAACTTCTCGCCAAACATCGAGAAGCAGTTCACGTATCTCGTTCAAGCTGTGTCCCTTCCATGTTCTTCTTCCAGGTTCCTTGCTGGCAACGCCGTCATATTCAATGGTTGCCCGTGATATTTCACGGCAAAGTTAGTGTCAGATTATGGGGAATCCAGAGCTCGCTACTGGTCAGAGTACCGGAAATTCCGATTTTGCCAATGTTTTCGAGCTTCTTTCCGCCACAAATCGCAGAGCATTTCTGCATTGTTGGGTAATACAGAAGCAAGTTTGATGCCAGATCACAGCTTGGTTGGCATGACGATTGCTTTCAGCAAACCGTCGAACCCGTGTTGAAAACCGCCGCAGCGAATCCGCCAAAACGCTAGCAATCTCGCCATTGCTTGAGTCTTGCGATACCTACCGGACAACCGAAATTTCGCCTGAACTTTTGAACGACTGACTGGACACAACATGAAGACTGGAAATGCATGGAGGCTACTGGGTTTGTCCCTACTAGCTGGACTGAACCTAACCCTCCTCGGGTGCTCTTCTTCGAACTCTTCTGAAGGCAGCGCCAACAGCGGTGGTAAGCCGAATGAAGTAACGATTCTTAACGTCTCGTACGATCCGACTCGAGAGTTCTACGAAGAGTTCAACCAAGAGTTCGCCAAACACTGGAAACAAGAACACGATCAAACCGTGACGGTAAAACAGTCTCATGGCGGTGCAGGCAAACAAGCTCGAATGGTCATGGATGGTTTGGAAGCGGATGTTGTGACGCTGGCGATTGGTTACGACATCGATGTCATGGCTGAGCGTACGCAATTGCTCGACAAGGCTTGGCAATCACGTCTGGACAATAACAGCTCGCCGTACACATCCACAATTGTCTTCTTGGTTCGCAAAGGCAATCCCAAAGGAATCAAGGACTGGAATGACTTGATCAAGGGTGACGTCAGCGTCATCACTACCAATCCTAAGACCAGTGGTGGTGCGCGTTGGAATTATCTTTCAGCTTGGACCTATGCGCTTAGTAGCGAGCTTGGCGATCTAAGCCAGTTGAAAGACGTACCAGCCGACAAGCTTGCTGGAGCTGAAAAGAAAGCTCGCGAGTTCGTTACTGAGTTGTACAAGCGAGTCCCAGTCTTGGACTCAGGCGCGCGAGGCGCGAGCAACACATTCTTGCAGCGTGGCTTGGGTGATGTGTTGATCACGTGGGAAAACGAAGCGTTCATGTCGCTTAAGGAAGCTTCTAATGGAGGCGCAGAAATCGTCGTACCTTCGATCAGCTTGTTAACCGAGCCGCCGGTTGCTGTGGTCGACAAGTTCGCCAAGCAGCATGGAACAGTTGAAGTTGCTGAAGGGTACCTCAAGTTCCTCTACAGCGCTGAAGGGCAAAAGCTGGCGGCCAAGTACTTCTTTCGACCTTCGCGAACCGAAGATGTTCCGGCCGAATTGCTTTCGCAATTTCCAAATCTGAAGCTGGCTCGAATCAACGAAGTGTTTGGAAGCTGGCAAGAGGCCCAACGCAAACACTTTAATGATGGTGGCTTGTTCGACCAGATCTATCAGCCTGGAAAGTAGTGGCAGCGAACATGGATGTCAAACTGAAACATTACAGTGTATTGCCAGGCTTCGGCTTAACACTGGGCTTTACGATGGTCTATCTGAGCCTAATCGTACTTGTGCCGCTGGCGGCCTTGGCTTTGAAGGCTAGCTCGATTTCGCTCAGTACCTTTTGGGAAACAGTCACTTCGCCGCGAGTCCTTGCTTCGTATCGCTTAACTGTGTTTGCATCATTAGCGGGTGCCACAATCAACGCGGGCTTCGGTTTCATCGTGGCTTGGTGTTTGGTTCGCTATCGATTCCCAGGTCGGCGGATTCTTGATGCCGTCGTGGACTTGCCCTTTGCGTTGCCCACCGCCGTATCCGGAATTGCGTTAACAGCCATCTATTCGCAGAACGGCTGGCTCGGAAAACACCTTTACGCTATGGGAATTCCATCAGCCTTTTCGCCGCTGGGCATTACGATTGCGCTAACGTTTATCGGATTGCCGTTTGTTGTTCGGACTCTTCAACCCGCACTTGAGGAATTGGATCGCGAGACAGAGGAGGCTGCCGCAAGCTTGGGGGCGACTCGATTACAGACATTCTGGCGAGTCATCCTGCCGACGTTGTTTCCATCGCTGCTGACGGGATTCGCTCTAGCCTTTGCGCGAGCTATTGGAGAATACGGTTCGGTAGTCTTCATCTCCGGAAATATGCCGATGAAGACCGAGATTACTTCGCT
>CAYWNG010000639.1:0-4006 GCA_964458685.1 uncultured Pirellulaceae bacterium | reverse complement strand
TTCGGCGACTCCCTCCGTAACCTTCGTCGGCGCGACTGAATCCTGGCAAGCCGCCGATTTGCCGGGTCCAACGCCATTCATCTATCGCGGGTCGTTCGGGCCGCTGCCCTTACCGCAAAGCCAAGTCGAGTCGATCGAACAGGTCGCCATGTCGCTCGTGCAAACCGTCGATGCCGTCGATGCCGTCGGTGGAGGCGATCCGGAGGAGCTTTACCGAGGCTGGCTTCAGATGGACCTAATCGAAGATCCCGAGTCGCGACTTTGGCTGCTTGAAGTCAACCCGCGCTGGACGGCTGGCATGGAGGTGATTCGACTTTCAGGACTTGCCAATCCCGTCCGACTCCACGCCCAAGCCTTTGGGCTGCCTTGCTCAAATACAACCAGTGCAACTACGACAGGGCAGAGCGAACACTGGATTGGCAAAGCGATCTTCTACGCGCCGCATACGATTCCACTTACCGAGCCACTGGTTCGCAAGCTGCATCAGCATTGCCAAGATGGTTTTTTCGACCTGCCCTCCATCGAAGCCATTGGTAGCCAGATCGAGCCCGGCCATCCACTTCTGACAATCGTAGTAACCCTAGACCGTCAGTCGCTGTCCTACGAACAGGCCCGTCGCGAAGCGCTGAGTCAACTTGAACAGAAGCGAATGATATTGCAAGAATGGATAACAGCGTTAGCCAATCACTCGTGACTTCGCGCAGATATCGCTCGCGTAGCTGATCCCGCCAGGGTTCAGATTTGCATGGCCCTGTTGTATTGCTGACTAGCTTTGGAAAGTTGCCCGTGTGCTTGGTCGATTTCTGAACGGTATCAGTCCGACTACATGATGCAACCATCCCGATTTGAATGGTTGTATCGGAGATCGCATGTTTGAAGGTATTTGCTGACACAACCTTTGACGAGCCTAATGAAGCCACGTGGCGACTGATACGAATGGAGCTTACGAGAAACGACGGGGTTGAAGTCGATATCGAGTTGCTCAGACCAATCGACTGGATCGAATCGCTTGGACTTGAGGTAGGCAGCAGTTTCACAATCAGCCTACCGCATACTGAAGCAGTTGGCGTGGCGACGGTAACCGCAGTAGAAGGGTGTCCAATGCTACCCGATGGCGACGGGCAGCTCGTCATTGGACGCTTCGAAACTCGCAACGCTCGGCAACTGGTGCGAGTAACTCTCAGCGATGGCAGCGAGATTACAGGCACACCGATCCACCCCATCTGGTCAGAGGATCGACAAGATTGGGTTGAGCTTGGAAAGCTCCAACTCAACGAAACTCTTGCTGGCCTGAGCGGTCCCATCTTCGTTGAAGGCATCACGCTATTCACCACCAACCAGCCTGTCTACAATCTCGAGATCTTCGGCGAACACGTCTACCGAGTTGGCGTGAGCGGCGTACTGGTTCACAATAGCGGTGATCAATGCGAATTTGTAATCGACGCTACAAAGACGGGCCGACACTCCACATTCAACTGGAGTTGCAAGATGGAGTTACATTGGAAGGAGGCTTGGGAAGCACTGGAATTTTGATTGGCAATGGTAAGGTAGCCACGCATGCAATTATGGGCGACCCGGCTGTTCAATCTTTCCTGGACGGATTGAGGGAGTTCTCTGAAGTCAAGTCGGTTGAGGTAATTTAGGGTTATGACACATATTTCATCTGAACTGTTCGCACGAGGCGTCGAGATTGTCCGACCGTACCTGTACCTTTCAGGACAAGACACGCTTAAGGCGGATGCTGTTACAATTAACCGCGGAATTTCCCTTTTGCAGCAAGCGTGTGAGCATCGTGCCGATTACTGGCACGCGCACTGGTTTTTGGGAAAGGCGTTTGAGGCAATTGGCGACTACCAAGCGTCTGCCAGAGGATTTAGGGAAGCCTTTCACTTGAATGCATCGGACAGAAACGTGGTACACGAGTATCTTGTATCGTTGCTTCGTGTGCATCAGTCAAGTGAGGCCAATGAAGTAATAGCTGCCTTGGATGAAAACTGGCTACTCTCTGATTTTATTTTGAGATTCGATGTTGCTCTAGTGCGCTACTTCAGTCGACAGTTCCGAGAATCACTGAATTTGTTGAACACTTTTGAGTGGCCCGAACAAAGTTTGGGGCGAGTTAATGCTTTGAAGGAAAAGTTGGAATACGAGCTGGTTACGGTCAAGGACACAGAGTCTCCTATCGCACCGACTGGGGATCGGCAAGATCGCTAAGATTGCAATACTGCGGCGTTTCTCGCTCGCGAGCAATGGGCGAGATTCAAGCCGCGGAGATTTTGTGACGGGCAGCTCGTCATTGGACGCTTCGAAACTCGCAACGCTCGGCAACTGGTGCGAGTAACTCTCAGCGATGGCAGCGAGATTACAGGCACACCGATCCACCCCATCTGGTCAGAGGATCGACAAGATTGGGTTGAGCTTGGAAAGCTCCAACTCAACGAAACTCTTGCTGGCCTGAGCGGTCCCATCTTCGTTGAAGGCATCACGCTATTCACCACCAACCAGCCCGTCTACAATCTTGAGATCTTCGGCGAACATGTCTACCGTGTTGGCATGAGCGGCGTGTTGGTGCACAATAGCGGTGAGCAATGCGAATTTGTAATCACGCCAAGGAAGGTAACTACCCCCGATGCTGCTGCTCGAGACTCGGTGCAAGGGCAGTATATTGATCCGTTGACGGGAAAACTGATAAAGACGGCAGATAACCTTGCGGCAGATCATATCTTCCCAAAGAAGTTGATAAAGGAAATGCCAGGATTTCAGAAACTGACGCCGGAACAGCAATCGGCTATACTGAACAATTTACAAAATTTTCAAGGACTACCCAAGTCTTTTAACCCCTCAAAAGGTAGTAAAATTGACTGGACGACGTACAAAGGCGAACCGTTGGATCCAACGTATGCAAGAGAACTAGCCGAGTTGCAAGAGATCATGAGGAAAGCGATACAGAACCAAATTGATGGATTTTTGCGATGATTGAATCGAACATGAACTCGTTAGTTATTTTCGAGGAGCTTCGACCTCATGCCATTAGAGTTTTGTTTGATGACACTGTACCAAGGGTAGATGTTGATTGGATCGCTTCGATCATCCGTGAATACATTTTAGATGGTTCAAGTCTTGAGGATGGGCAGCTAATTGAATTCGGTTCGATGTTGTTTCGAATGAACTTGTTTGGCGACGAATTGCAATTTACAGAGCCTGACTTTCGAGCCATGCCCATTCGCTGGATACCCGGCCTCACGAACTCTTTGAAATTGAGTCGCTCCCAAAGGGACCTGGCTGAAAGTTTTGGGCTTAGGGAGAGTATCGACTGTCCAACCTTGCGAGAAAGTCTTGTTGTTGGCAATGACTTGGATACATCCCTAGGTCAGTTTGTGATGGAAAGATCTCGATCTCCAAAAGGCGACTGTGGTTGGTTTGTTGGAAGAGGAGACACAGTGTTGGATTATTCCAATCCGTTCAATCTAAAGAGACTTTCGGTTTATGAATTGATTGTCAATCAGCCACAATTAGCACCGTTCTTAGCTTTACCGTCAGGAAGTCGCGTTGAAAGTTCAATGGAACAATTTAGACTGTCATTGAATGATCAGCGTCAGGCCCTTCCCAAAGGAAGCGTCTTTAATCTTGGTAAACCCTGGTACTCACGTTAGGCATGTTTCGTACGTTACATCTGAACCGTAGCCGGTCCAGCTACTCTACTGTCGCAACTCCTACCAAGATGCTGGTGGGTTTCGTGCCTCAACCCTCCCTACTAGATGATCCAGCTCAAAATTGTGGACCCAGATGTTTCAGCGGAACTCGAACGTCTGAAGTCGCAAATCAATTGAGTGGCAAAAAGATCGGACGCAGAAAAATGGGGAAACGAATATTTTTGCCTCCGATTTTTCTGCCGTAACAAACTGCTGTCTGTCGTAGTCAATCCAGCTCACAGTAGAGATTAGAAATGTACCAGCCGGATTCGACGTCTGATTTCTTTCACTCACATCCCACAATTTTGGCATAG
>CAYWNG010000638.1:0-4007 GCA_964458685.1 uncultured Pirellulaceae bacterium | reverse complement strand
GGCGGGCCGTTGGCCCTTTGTTTTTCTCGCGAATTGCGTACCCAGCCCTTCAGGCCCTTCAGGCTGGGCTAGGTAAACGGTCAGGCCTTCGGCCTTAAATCCAAATAGCGCAACTTCAAAACTAACGCTTCGGGTTGGGATTGAAGCAAAGCTAGCCACTGCATCAGTCGGGAAAAAAGTTCAAAAAACAAGCAAACTCTGCAATGCAAGCAGCCCTCGCGGCGGGTACTCGGCTAGGTCTGCTCGACTGGACTGATTATAGTAGTGGATTGCGCGAGTGAATCCCAACCCGAAGCGAGGAACGCGATCCCAACCCGAAGCGTCAGCGAGGGACCGCCAGCAAGATGATTGAGCAAGAGCAGGGGGAGCAGCAATATGGTTGGACAGTTTTTTAGCTATAGAGAATCACATCCAAAGGTCTGCACATGACGAAAGTACGCGACTTCTTAGGTCCCTACCGGCTCGCTCGGCTGATCCGCATGGGGAACTCGTGTCAGGTCTGGGAAGCCATCGAAACGGCGACAGGCAATCGCTACGCGCTCAAAGTCTTGCGGGAGGACTTTCGTGATCGAAAAGATGAAGTCGGCTTTTTGAAGAACGAGTTTGAGATCGCGCACGAAATGAGCCATCCCTGCGTGATCAAAATGCATGCGTTGTACCTTGAGAAGAACTTGCCGCCGTTTTTAGTTCTCGAGCTATTCAGCGAATTGAATATCAAGCAAGCCTTGCGTCGCGGGCCAGAGTCGATCGCTTTCATGCTCGACAAGATCGCTGTGCAATGTACTGAAGCCTTGTATTACATGCACAGCCAAGGCTGGGTTCACTGCGATATCAAGCCCGATAACTTTTTGGTGTCTCGCGATGGCGACGTCAAGCTGATCGACTTCACCATTTCGCAGAAGATGAAGACTGGCTTTGCTAAGTGGTTTGCAGGCAAGCCCAAGACAGTCGCGGGGACTCGCAGCTACATGTCTCCCGAGCAGATTCGCGGATCAGCGCTGGATCAGCGCTCCGACATCTATAGTTTTGGTTGTGTGTTGTTCGAGCTCGTTACCGGAAAGCCGCCCTACACAGGCTCGACCCCCAACGAACTGCTCAGCAAGCACCTCTCGGCGTCCATTCCTTCGCCGCTAGTTGCCAACGACAACGTGACTCAGGAATTTGCCAACGTGATCAAGGCAGCGATGGCTAAGAAACCTACCGATCGTCCCGAGTCGATGTGGGAGCTGCTCAAGACATTACGCGTTACCAAGATCTTCAAGAAACAGCCTCGCATTCCCGAGGCAAGCATTTTCGACGACGTGCCAACGGCTGGTCGAATCCACAATCAAGAACAAGTGTCCGATTTGTCGGGCAAGAAGAAAGAATAGAAAGGTCTTCCTACAATGAGCAATCCAACTGGCCCCGACTTCGAAGCTCCCATGCTTGAGATCGAAGCTCAAATTCAACAGTTGCAACAAGCCGGTCCTGGCGACGAAGCGATCGAGAACGAGATCCTTGCATTGCGCCGCAAATGGAGTGCTGTGACTCAAGAGATCTACTCCAAGCTCACGCCATGGCAGATCGTTCAAGTCTCGCGGCACAAAGACCGTCCGTACACCCGTGACTACTTGAACTTGGCCTTTGAAGAGTTCGTCGAATTGCACGGCGACAAACACTTCGGTGACGACCGAGCGATGCTGACCGGTTTT
Organism: uncultured Pirellulaceae bacterium; assembly: GCA_964458685.1. GTDB lineage: Bacteria > Planctomycetota > Planctomycetia > Pirellulales > Pirellulaceae > Aureliella. The sequence goes on along the minus strand of CAYWNG010000638.1, from coordinate 2,316 downwards.
GCCAAAATCGACCAGTACAAAGTCATGGTCGTTGGGCATCAAAAAGGTCGAACCTACAAGGAACGAGCCGCTTGCCACTTTGGCTGCGCGCACCCCGAAGGCTATCGCAAGGCGATGGGCAAAATGCGCATGGCTGAAAAGTACAACATGCCGATCATCTGCTTTATCGACACTCCCGGCGCATATCCCGGAGTTGGTGCCGAGGAACGCGGCCAGGCTCAGGTCATCGCCGAAAGCATGTTCCAGATGAGCCAACTGAAGACGCCTATCATTTGCATCGTAATCGGCGAAGGCGGTTCAGGCGGCGCTCTCGGCATTGGCGTTGGAGACCGAATCGCCGTCATGCAATACGCATACTACTCAGTCATCAGTCCTGAAGGCTGCGCGGGAATTCTTTGGAAGAGCCACCAACATGCGCCGCGAGCCGCCGATGCGTTGCGGTTCACATCGACTCATTTGCAAGAACTCGGCGTCATCGACGACGTGATCGAAGAGCCGCTGGGAGGCGCTCATCGCGACCACCACAAAATGGCCGCGCGGATGAAGAGCTATCTGGTCAGCACACTTCGACAACTGACGGCTCGACCGATCGACGAACTGATCGAAGATCGCTACGGAAAGTTTCGGCGCATGGGCGTCTACTTGGACGACTCGCAGCCAGCGACACAGCCAGTCTAGGCGACGACTGCGCCGAGAAACTTTTCGGCTATCGACGACTGACTTTGGCAACAACATAAGACGCTTCAGCTTGATCGATTAACAAGCTGAAGCCATGAAGCAGGGCCTGAAATTACAGGCCAAAACAACCCAATAGCAACGTCCGATAATGTTTCTTATGTTCGGTTTGGGTGCTGGTTTTTATTGGCTTTTCAGCGTTTTGCTTGGTCTGTGCTTGAACTGCACTTTCTGTCGCGGACATTGCTCTGCCGTTGCTGCTCGAGTGTCGTTGTTCGGTGTCGCGTCTTTCGTCTGGGCGGACTTTCAACTGGACTGCGGCGAGCTCTTGCTGTCTAGGAATTCGCAGTCGATAAACCGCCGCCGAGAAACCGGAATTGAAAAAACGAGAACCGAATCAGCGCGGAAAAATTCCGCCTGGGAGTTCGGCCGAGTTGCTTCCGTTGGAGTTGTTTCCAGACTGTCGTAAGCCTGTTCCAAAACCACCAGCGCCATTGTTGCCGGCGCCGTTTCCGAATCCCGGATTGAATCCCGAATTGTTCGGTTGCGATCCTCCAAATCCATTCTGTCCGCCCGCGCCATTTTGAGGCGGATTGTTCGGGCCGAAGTTGGTTGGTGGTTGCCCGTTGCCAGGAGCAAAACCAGGAGCAAAACCGTTGGCGCCTCCTGAGCCAAAACCGCCCGAGCCAAAACCACCCAGGCCTGGAAAGCCGTTTGGAGTTGTGTTTGGAGCTGAATTGTTGGGAGTCAGATTGTTGGGTTGGTTCGTGTTGGGCCAACCTACCGGATTGCTCTGCGGAAGCAGATCGTTCAGTTGATTCGGAAGAAGTTGCTGTAACCCGTTGGAGAGATTGGACAGATTGGGAGTGTTGAACATGCCGTTGCCGCTGCCATCGTCGATAGGCGGATTCTGTTGGCCTTGCTTCAACTGATTCTCCAGCTTGGCAAGATACTCGCCGATCGTCGAATGAACTTCTTGCGGGAGAACTAAATTGGCTTTGTCTAGGAACGCTGCGATGTAGTAGCCAGAGCGAGACTGGCAAATGGCCGACTGCTGCTTAGGACCAAGTAACGTCATGGCAAACATGGTGATCAGCAAACAGAAAATGACGCCCTTCCCCAAACCAAAAATTGCCCCGAGGTGGCGGTCGAAAGTCTTCAGCCGAATCTTGTCGATCGCGCTGCTCATCAGCCTAAAGCCGACCCAGATGACGAAGCCAGTTCCAACGTAAAGAATCAGCATCGCCAGGAACATATTCCATGGTGGTTGCGCGTCGATCATCTCAGCAACTTGGCCGCGATAGCGACAGGCAACGACGTAGCTAACGGTGATGGACGCCAAGGAAGCAATTTGCCAAGCCAAGCCTTTGATGGCTCCGAATATTGCCGACATGCCTAGCACGATCAGCATGATTAGGTCGTAAGCTTGCACTTTCAGATTCTCGCTTAGGTATGCGCGGGTGTTTGCCAACGAAGCGATCAAACGTTCGCCGGCCGCCGAAATTTCTTCTCTGATTGGAGGTGTAGCAAATTTGGTCGAGAATTCGAAGACCGATTGGCAACAAAGTTTGAAGCGGTTTTCATCCCAAGTTGCGCGTTTTCTGGGATTTCGGGCCGAAGGCCCAGCGATTTACCTAGCCC
>CAYWNG010000637.1:0-4008 GCA_964458685.1 uncultured Pirellulaceae bacterium | reverse complement strand
GATGGCTGCGAGTCTTCGACAGCAGTGCGACTCCTCTGGACGCGACGCTGATTCACCCCGACGATTATCGTTTGGCTGAACGCTTGATTGAGAACACCGAATTGCCAGCTCCTCCAGCGGCTCCTCCGGGTTGGACCAAGAAGGTTGCGGCAGCCAAGCCAGTTGTAGCTGAAAGCCCGGTCGCTGCACCTGCTGAAAGTGAAACAGCAACCAGCGATTCGCCTAGCTCAGAAGCTGCAAGCGGCGAAAGCACCGAAGCTGTTGCAGCCGATACATCTGCTGAAGTCGCAGAAGCTCCAGCCTCTGAAGAAGCATTATCAGAAGCCGCAGCAGAAGCTCTCGATCCAATCGCTGGCTTTGAATCTCCGCGCAAGGCCTCCGAGTCCGCTGCTCCAGCGACGCCAGCTATCGCTCCTGAGTACCCCGAAGACATCGTGGCAGTTGCTCCGCAAGCTCCCGCCGTAGACGCTGAAAAGCTGGCGAACCAATGGCAAGTCGGTCGAGCGAAACTGAAGTCGATCGCTTCAGCTCTACAAGATCCATTTGCCGATCCACGTTTGAATGGTCCGGCAGTTCCTTTGCGAACTGATCTTCCAACGCTAGAAGATCTTCAGCCTGACACATGCGTTTGGGCAATTGTTGTAGGCGTGGCCGATTTTGGAGCGTTCGTAGAACTGGCTCCGAACTGCAGTGGTTTGATTCACATCAGCCGACTTTCGATGAACTTCATCGAAGACCCGCACCAGTGTGTTCAAGTGGGCGACTTGTTGATGACCTGGGTGGTCAATGTCGACACTAAGAAGAACCGCGTTGCTTTGACTGCTCTGTCACCAGCACAACGAGCTGATGCAGCCGCGGCCAACGAAGAACGACGTGCTCAGATCGAACAAGAACGATCAGCTCAACGTGGTGGACCGCGCGGTGGTGATCGTGGCGGCGATCGCGGACCTCGTCGCGACGGACCTCCAGGTCGTCCTGGACAAGCTCGTCGAACCGATTCCGGTCCACAACGCACTGGCGGATCAGCCGGTGGTCGCACTGGACAATCGGCCGGTGCTTCCCACGGTGGTGGAGGTGGTCATGGATCAGGCGGACACGGCGGTGGCGGACAAGGCGGACGATCCGGCCGACCAGAACGCGGTGGCGGCGGCGGACGAGACCGTGATGGTTCAAGAGGTCGTGGAGGCCGACGCGGTGGTGATGAAGGCGGTCGACCAGCTAAGTCAGTGGTTGTTACTAGCAAGAAGCCCGTAGCGCCGATTTCACAAGCGATGAAGCAAGGCGAAGAGCCGCTACGATCCTTCTCGGATTTGATGCAGTATTACGAATCGAACCGAGCGCCGAAGTCGCCTGAACCAGTGGTTGAGACTCAATCGAACGATAACGTTCCAACTTCGCCAGTTGTTGCCGACACAGATTCGGATTCCAACGACAATACGAACGGCTGAGTTCAGCTACAGGGTTCAAAGTGAACCAGCGCGCCGCTTTACTTATTGGATGATTGTTGATGCAAACATCTAAGAAGCCGCTGATACTGTTGCTACTGGCTCTTATTCCAATTGCCATTTTGATGGCTTGGATGTTCCGCCATTACAACACCTCTCCGTTTTACCCCGGCTACAATTTTCCAAGCACCGCTTCGACAGCGGTTTGGCCCGACACTGGGACTGTTTGGAAACTAAGTGGTACTCGTGCCGTATGCCTGAACTTGACCAATGGTGAGGTAAGTAGAGTGCATGCCAGCGGCGACTTTATGAGTCTGCGGGATAGTCGAGGCGTGGGTTATGAAGTGAGTTCTTCGTCCGAGCACAAGTTACAGTTGGTTTCTCGCGAGGGAAGCTCGCATAACACCAAGACCATCTGTGAACTAGATTCCTATCTAGACTTTAAAACTGTCTTTGCGGACCGCTATCTGCTTAAGGTTGGACCGGATCAGGTTACCGCTTTGGATGCTCAAGCTGGCGAAGCAGCCAATGAGAGCTTGATGACATTCGACGCGCCGGGGCTTCAGCCTTTTCCTACTGATGCCCTTGTGGTCACCGAGCGGTCGGTATTCTTTTTGCCCTGTAGCGCGGGCGCTTCGATGCTTGTTCGCGCTTGTACTATCGAAGCGGGACAAATCAAAGAACTCGCCAATTGGCCGGTCGGCGGCTCCCGTGCTCAGGTGACGACTTACAAGGGTAATATTCTCAGCTTGGCTCCGAATCGAAAGTCAATCGAGTTACGCACCTTTGAGGACCTCAATAGTGCACAACAATTGACAGTCGATAGCGATATATTGTCAGAGTGGAACACTGCTGTCACACATCGTTCGACTTTGACCTACAGTGAGCTCACCACAGGGAAGTTTCAGACGGTTCGTTTGTCCGACCTTAGCCCAATCCGAGAGTTGGACGAGCTTCAGCCGTTGGATTGGCAACGCGGTCAAAGAGATCCGCAATCAGCGAACACTCTTTCGCTCTTCATGCTTACCAAAAAAGACAATTTAGTGGTCTATGATGAAGTAAAAGAGCAAGTGACTGCTCGCTTTACTTTTGATCGCGAGTATTGGGACGCTCACCAAATCAATGATCATCAGGTTGCCGTTACCTCCAATCGCTGGGGTGGCATGATTCAAGTGCTGGACATTCCCAGCCAACAGACTGTTGCCATGTACTATCCAATGTTCTGGCCCTTAGTGGCTGCAGTGGTGCTGAGCATCATTGTCATCCTTTGGTGTTTGCTCTGGCTACGCAATTCTGCTCGGCTGGAATTACCACTAGCCGTCGATTGGATCGTTCTGGCCTGCGTACTCATCCTGCCTGCACTCTATCGAATGCTCAGCTATGACATGTGGTCAACGTACTCGCGGTTCAGCGTAACGATCGTACAAGCGGGAGTGATAACGGGATTATTCGCTATCGCCTGCTATCTGTACTATGGGAGCTTGCGATGGCCCTATCGGCTAATTGCATGGTTTGCGTTTGTCGCTCTCGTCGGATTTGGCTTGATGGGCGCCCACTACACTTCGCCCACTGTAATGCAAGAGTTCCCCGGTCAAGCCTTGTTGCATTTCTCTGCCGTTGCCGCACTGAGCCTACTAGCTGCTGCGCTGTGTAGACCGCTGCTTGTTCGCGTGTTTTTCGCGAGTAAGCATGAACATGGCGATGAACATGGCGATGAACATGAAGGCCGTGATTCAGATGCCTCTATGACCAAGTCTACACACAAACGAGTGCGGATGATCGATTGGTTTGCACTGACTACAGCAATTGCAATCATACTAGCTGGCTTGACCCTCAGTCAGCAAGAAATCGACGCATTGAAGTCATCGATAAGCTTGGCCATCGCTGGACGTACTACAGATTTAGTCGGCATCGTAATCTTGAGCATCCAAGTAGTCGTCACCCAATGCCTGGCCGTCATTCTGTGGCTAACGCGCAAACGGATAGCTCAACAAATTGGCTTCGCACTAGGAGTCGTCGCCTGCATAACTCTAATCGTTGATCCAACAATCTTGCTGGTCGATCCCAGTTACTACCTCAAGATTTTTTCTATAGCTATGCTGCTGCGGATAGTTTCGTTGACTTACCTTCTAACCTCAGCGTGGCTATGGCGGATGCGTTTGAAGGCTGCGCAACCAGTCGTTTGAAGCCGGCGGCAACTAGGCCGCAACTTGCAATCGATCGACTCACTGCCCATCCCACCGAACATCGATTCGACGTTTGTCCGAGTCTGGATAGACGTACTCCATATGCCGCGCGGTAGCTCGTGCAATCTCTTCGCCAAAGTAATGAGCGGTGATTCGCAATGCCATATCGATCCCGGCTGAAATGCCAGCCGAAGTCCAGATCTTTCCATCCTGGATAAAGTGCTTGGTATCGTCGACGTGAACCTCTGGCAGCGCTGTTCGCATCCACTCCAGCGATCGCCAGTGCGTCGTCGCTCGACAGCCTTTCAACAATCCCGCACAGCCAAGCAGCAACGCGCCGGTACACACCGAGCTTACCAATTCAGCCTGAGCGGCTT
>CAYWNG010000636.1:0-4017 GCA_964458685.1 uncultured Pirellulaceae bacterium | reverse complement strand
AGGACCGCCCAACGCATCTTGCCGGATTCGGTTAAGTCTGCTTCAGCTTGGTCTCGCCAGTATTGGTTGAACTCCTCGCGGCGATTGCCTGCATCGATCCAGTTCGGGTCATTGCCAATACTGCAAACGCCCACAAACAGATCGACGTCTCTCATCGCCTCGGACAAGATCATCGGTGGCACGTTTTCCAGTGCTACAGACTGTTGATTGGTCATGGGATGAAAGAAGCGAACTTGATCGGATGATCCATAAGCGTAACCATAGCCAGCCGGGTCGATCTCTCCTGCAGCATTCAGCGAGAACTCGACGGAATAATCATGGTGCGGAAAGTCCTTGCGAGCAACGCCTTCATCGCCTCCGTCAAATCCGCCCATAAAGTTCACTTTCCAACGACGCGTTTGAGCCAAACTGCGGAATTGAGACTGCCTGAGGAAGTGAGCGGCAAAGCGATTCGAGTAGTTCCCGGTTCTTCGTTCGGCTTCGGTCAATAGATAGATCTCGCGATGCGCCTGCTTGAAGGGTTGTTGAAGTTCATTGTCGATCAACCATGTCCGCCAAGCGAGCACTTGATCGGTAGGCTCGTTCAGCGGATGCCAGAGTCGCACGATTGCGGTTTCGGCTGGATTGAAGATCTCACTATTGTTAGTCACCAAACTTCCTTGATACCAAATCGCTGAAACAACAGATGTCCCATCTACAAACTGCCATATTAACTTGCGGGCTAAAACGCCGACAAGCGGATGATCCAAGTAGCGATCCTTCCAGTTGTTAACGCTCCAACCGTGTGGAATGCAGTACAACGATTCCAGACGGCTTCGCTGAGCCGAAAGGATACTGTCGATGTCCTTGACCGCATCTTTGAGCTCTTTGAGTTCTTCAGCATGCGAGCTCTTGACTTCGCTTGGAACGGATTTTTGAGGCGTGCCATCGCTGCGGAACCAGTTGAGTTCAGCGCCGGAATGAGTCACCACCAGTCTTGCAGTAAAACTACCCAAGTTGTCTTCGCGAAGTCCAACATCATCCATGCCCAGAGTTGGCACCGAAATCTCTTCTAGTTCGCTTTCGGACACGCCCAACTTTCTTGCCGTCTCCTCAAGCTGCTTGGCAATTGCTCGTTGTGCTGAACCGTTTTTGACTTTAGTTCTAAGCACAGCAAGCTGCGCTACGGCTTCTTTGTTGCTAAGCTCACCAAGAACTTGGACGCAAGCATTCCCAACTCGTGTGCGTGGACCTAGAGCGGGTAATGCTTTGAAGGCTGCAACTCCAAGCTGACGAAGAACAACTGCAGTTCTATCGTTGGGCTCGAAGGCACAGCACCAGACCAAGCCTCGAAGAATGTCTTGATTGCTCAGAAAGGCATTCCCTCCATCTCTGACAAAATCGATCTTGGCGAGGAGCGGCGGCCATGTCGACAGCATCTCATGAAACTCTGTCGATCCAACAGCGCGGAACAATGCCAATCCTTCTTTCTTCCAATTTGCAGTTGCTTTGGAAGAGGTTGCTCCAACGCAGTGCAAAAGCAACTCGCCCCAAGCTTTGCGTCTCTCAGGAGGCATTTCGTCGAGCTTACGAATGAACTCTTTCGTCCATGGGGTGCCCTCTTCGAGGACTGCTATTCTCAGCCCTAACTCTCCAAGCATCTTGTCGATACGAACTTGATAGGGACCTTGTTTTTCCGACGTGTATGAATCGTGGGCAAGGTCTCGCGAACTTCGCAAAGACTGCTTCGCTTGAGCGGTAAGCGATCGAGATTTTGCGGCGGACTCAATGGCCGCGAGAATAGTTCCATCGATGGCTTTTCGTTCGGTTGCAACCTTGAGAAGTTCGGAACAAAGCGTCTCAAGGTCGCCCTCGCTAAGAGGAAGTCTTCTTTTGAGCAACAGTTGTCTTAGTGGAAAAAGTATGTCGTAACCCGTGCGATTGATCACACGCTTTGTTAGGCGAAAGGAAGCCAGTAGGACTTGAACCAATTCCTCATTGCTGCCCGAGAGAAGCGACTTACCCGCGGGAACCGAATCAACTGCGGCATTATTTCTCTGATAAGGACGCTGGAACTCCTTCGAGAAGGTCATGATCAATTCATCAAGCTGATCAGTGGGCGACGCTGGCGCTGATGCTCGTGGAATACTGGGGGAGTCAGTGACAGTCGGTAATCCTCTTCTAGTCAGATAATCGCTGAAGTACTTTGCGAACTGTGCGAGCGGAACAATATCCCGCTTGCCATTCGAAATAGCATTGGAGCTCGCGCTAACCAGCGTAGATAGATTCATGCGAGCGTCTTGATCGATGTCAAGCCAGTCATGCTTGGGCGCATTGCCTGGAGCATTCGACCAAGCAGTGCATGTTTTGTCGGAGTAGAAACTAACGACTTCGCACCAAGTGTGACCATTGAACTCGATGATTGCCACCAGTGTGTTCGGTGGCTTTTGATAACCGACTACAAAAAGTTTGACCGCCGAGTCGGAAAAGAAGCCAGCGGCCCGGCATCCCAAAACCTCGGCCTGCGCCATCCCTTGTTTGAAGCTCGCGACACCGGAGAACTGCGATTCTGAGATCGGTTCAAGCTGGATCGTGAGTGACGGAGCACTTGAGATGATCGAAGTATCGACGGTGGTCGTAGAACTTTGCGATTCACGAGCCGCTGTAGTTACCAGCGAGCTATCGTTCGACTCGGTATATCTCGCAGCGTTGGTCGATGCCGACTTTTCTTGCGCCGACTTTTCTTGCGAGGGCTGAGCTTGAATCGGCGCAGCGACGGCGGTAGCCTGTTGAGTCGCTGCGGGCAGAGCTTCCGGGGAATGAGCGACTTGTCCCGCGGTTGGTGCTGGAGCTTTCGCCGCCGGCTGAGCGGAAGGAGTCGTCGTGTTTGCGCCGATCGATCGATAGCCCTTCGTCGTTTTTTCTCGTACTAGCTTGTCGTGTTCTTTCTGTGCCGCAGTGGGTGATGCAAAGGACTTTGTTTTGCTTTGACCGCTAGATCCAATTCTGCCCCAACGCGTGGTGACATCGCAATCATTGATCTCAATCTCCCAGAACTTACTCGATCCATCCTCTTCGAATTCGTATCTACGAGATTCGGACATGCTTTGATTCCTGTGCAAAATCAATGATGGAGGACACGATCACAGCGCGTTGAATGGGAAGCTCGCCTGGATCAATGGCCGCGATAACTAACTGCGATTAGATTTGAACTAGCCACCGACCAACGGGACAAGCTTAAGAAAGACCACTGGGTCTTGTTGACTTCGTAAGTGGACGACTTCATCAAGCGATTCGGCTTGCCGATCACCGGCAATGAGAATGATCCGGTTGTCTTCAAATGCTTTCAGAGCTCTACTGTACTGCTCATTCCAATCCAGCTTCTTTCCCGTACTTACTTTGAATCCGTTGAGGGCCAGTTCCGATTCAGTCGGTTGAACCAGCCCTTGAAAGATGCCATTGCATTTGATGTTATAGTCTTGGACCTCTTGGTAGACTCGACTTCGAATGATCTCACGAACAGTGATCTCTTCGGAGAGAACTGTCAAAGTCTTAGTTGCAGAGTTTCGACCATCAATGGTCTGGTCTTGGATAAGAATTGTTTGCATCGCAACCTCTTGGCACATGGGCGACACTGGGCATTTAGAGACGAGTGGATTAGATTAGCATTTGTAAGACCGCTTTGCACCTATGAATTCCCAATAACTGAAATTCTTTGAGTTGGGACTATCCACCAGACCGCCTCCGTATCCTGTAAGATTTCCCTCCAGCAACGCGATCGCAGAGGTAGCCACCGTCGCCAGACGGTGGATTTTTTGCCAACGTGTAGCTGATAGTCTCGCTAACTTTTTTCCTCAACCGCTTGGCAGCGGTTGCTACAATTCCTCAACCGCTTGGCAGCGGTTGCTACAGTTCCTCAACCGCTTGGCAGCGGTTGCTACAAAATTATCACTATGAACACGCTTCTCCGAATAAGTAAGCTGGCTGCGATACTTTTAAGTACCCTGTTGTGGCTGCACTTTTCGAACACATGTAACG
>CAYWNG010000635.1:0-4021 GCA_964458685.1 uncultured Pirellulaceae bacterium | reverse complement strand
CGCTACAAGGCCAAGCTGCCGACTTGGATCATGACGAAGAGGTTTCTCTGCTGGAAGCATTTTTGGCAGCAAGCGCGAAGACAGAAAAGTTCTATCGCGAGAATGCTCGTCTGGCCACTGAACACGCGTTGCTCGATGACAACGGCGATCGCGTCGGAACGTCAAGCGATTTTTACCGTGGTGTGCGGCCTGCCAAAGCGACAGAATCTGGCAAGCAAATCGATGGCCGAGCCGCGGCGCGATTGATCGTTGTCACTTCGCCTACGGCTCCGAAGTTCACCCAAGAGCAACTCGCGCAAAGAGCATCGATTGAAGAACAGATCGAAACGCTCCGATCGAAGAAGGCTCAGATGAGTGAGTCAGAGTATCTCGATCAACTCGAAGGACTCTGTGTTGACTTGTCGACGGTGTATGCGTCCGCGCGTGCAAGCTCCGCAGAGCAGAAGAAGTAAGCTCATCTGACCGCGACTAGCTATCGCGCAGACAACGCGTCAGTTAGTCAGCCTTGCTCTTTTCGAAGGCATCTTTCAGAGTGGAATCCATTCCGACGATCCAGCGGATACCATTGGTTTCAAACTCAGCAAAGCTCTCTTTCAGGTTGATTGACACAACCTTCGCCTTGATCGTTCCCACCTCGAAATCGTCACCTTCAGCGAGCTGAAATGACTTTCCATCAGTAGGAGAGCGAACCCAGACTTCAGGACCATTGCGTCCACCAACCAGCGCCGTCACACGCGACTGTGTCGCAGCATCGAACTTAGGTGGCTCAACAGGCGGTGTGGGTGGCGGCGGTGGATCGACGACCTTCAGTGCCAGCTTGTGTTCACTGGATTGAGCGGGGATACCATTGTCGACTGCACGAACAACCACTTCGAACTCGCCGTTCTCGCTCGGCTTCCACGAAATTTCACTTCCGCTCTCATTCAGCTTTAATCCGGCCGGCACATCCTTCGAAACCAGTTCAAACTTGACTAGATGTGCTTCAGGATCACTGCCCTCAAGCTTCAATTTCCAATCCTCCCCGCGCTTCACTTCTTGCCGAGTCGAGGTCGCAAGCCGCGGTGGCTTGTTAGCTTGAGCGAATGGATTATGCGTGATGATCGAGTCGACATACTCTTCACTCGATTTGACAAGTCGCTGAGATGGCTCATTCGAAAACGACTGCTTGGCATCGGCAGCCCGTAACGCGATGACAGTCGAATCCAAGGAAACTTGCAACAGATTGGGCGAACCCACAATCGAAGTCAGCTTCAAATTGCTGATGGAATGTAGCAAGTTCTTTTCATAGTACTTTGCGAGCAGTTCGATTAACTGATCAGTGCGACATTGACCCTGCATCGTAAACTTGTAGCTGGTGTAGGCAGGCGTTGCCTTCAGTGGACGATCAAGAAGCGGGTACTTCACGTCATTCAACCCAAACTCTTGCCCCAAACCCGTCAGCCACTCGCCGTAACGTGCGATCAGCAACTGAGAATTCGTGGGTAGAGACTTGGCTTTGAGATCGTTGACCTTCTTCTGCCAGAGCGTGCCCTTGAGAATTTGGTGATTGAGTGCATCGACATCGCTGCGAGCTCGGTCGATTAGAGCCTGCTTTTCGCGGAGTTTCGTGGTAAACGAGCTGAAGCCATACTGCAGCGCGAACAACCCAACGGTTACTCCCACTCCAATTGCCAAAACTCGTTCTCGTGGTGACATCGCCATGTTATTTATTGCTTTACAGTTTCACTTATTCAAAAAGGGAGTCTCACTCGGCATCGATTACTCACCGCCGACGACTTCATTTCCCTTGGGTTTATCCGGAGTGGTTGGTGCTGGAACATCTTTTGGCGTCTCGGACTCGGCTGCTTCTTTCTTTGGCTCTGAAGTCGAAGGGCTTGTTTGCTCGGGTCCAGCCTTTGGCTCTGGACTATTCTCAGCAGGCTTTTCAGTAGGTTTCTCAGCAGGAGTCTTCGGGCCAGCAGACGCGCCTTGAGCTGGAGCAGCGCTTTGGCCCTCCTCAAGCAACTTCCAACCACGGTTCTTGAATGTGATTTTTGCAGTTGTTTCAAAAGGATACTCACGCCATTGTTCGGTCTTTGAAACGCCGCCCGTCGACACGCGATACTTATCATCTTTACGCAGCATCTCCTCGAACTCGGCAATCACTTCCGAAGAAACACCGTAGACCTTTGTCGAGATCAGGCCTTCGCCGTTGGCCATGACTGTGAAGGTTGGACTCCACAAAATGACTTTTTCCGACGAGGGCATGTTCAGCGCGATGCGTTCCAGCTCATCAATCCAGCTTGGCGAAGCGTCCAAGACTTTCTTGACTTCAGTGAACTCTGCAATCTGCTTTACAGCGATCTCGCCTAGATCTTTCTTGTCCGCGATCTCCTTACGGAGCGATGCTAGTTCTGCATCCATGGCGCTGGTCGTCGAATACCACCACGACCCGGCAGCCAACAAAAGCAAGCCCGCTGCGACAGCAGCAAGAACATAGCGAGTGTAGTTCACCTCTTTCGGTGGACGTTTTTTCGGGCTCTTAAAGTCGATGAGGGTTCGCTTGTCGGGATTGGGTGTTCCAATCACACCAGCCACTGCAGCCAATCGATTAGCCGCAGTTCGGCTTAACTCCTCAGCACCCTCCAACCCAGCAGGCAACATGACCAGCGGATCGATCACTCGTACAGAACAACTGACTGCACCAGAGATAGGCTGTTCTACTTTGCTTGCTACATCTGCGGACGCAATCAAATGGGCACTTGCTAACTTAGTACCGTTCAATTGATTCGCCGCAGCGACTAGGCTCCGCTTGATTTCACCAACAACAGCACCAGGTAAACTCTGCTCTTCACTTGGTAAACGAGTCGATCGCAGTTGAACGAGTGCGCCCGACTTGAGAAGCAACAAATCGCTTTGATGGCCACTCAGACAGACGACTACGGATGCATCAGAGAGCATCGTCCCAGTAGAGTCGTTGGCAACCGCGAATCGAGCAATCTCGATCGGCCGCAGAAGCAGACGGCTCAGTTGAAGTCCTGCGCCGACCACTGCACTTTCAATCTCAGCCATGTGAGCTGGCGAAATAGCACCCGCTAGCGCTACCTTCCCTTCGATACCATCATTTGGGAGGAGAATATAATCGAGTGGCCACGTTTCACCCACATTTGCCATCTGGCGCTGGGCTTGAAAACGAACGATATCTGGCAGCTCCTCAGGCTCTACATTCGGCACTGTCAATGTACGAATTTCAACAAGCTCGCGCGATGCGATAACAATCGCGTCGGCCTTCGCCAGCCCCATTTCTTGAATGGCACTTCGCAAAACTTGCGAGGCCGTAACGGTGCCATTGGCCGTTTCTCCAACCGGCAGCAATCGTACTTGCTCAATTGAGATGGCGGCCCCGCGGCGCGAGCCGACTGCGACCATGAGACTGTCGCGTTGCCAATCGATAACTACTGTGCGTGCCACGAATTACTCACTTCAAAACAGTTTTCCAAATCTCGGGAACCTCCTGTCCTCGAGCTCTACCCGTCTATTCTAGTTACTGAATGCCTAATCCCGCGCCCAAAGCGGCGTCATAACGCTGCCCGAGGGTGGCGATATCGAATCCGCGGCCCAAATGGTCCAATCGCCTGAAGAAAAGCACTTCGGGCACCTGCCCAGCCCCGCTGACGATTGCGTCAAAACGCGATGAAGCCGCACTTCCCTCGATATATCCGACGACTTGGGCACGAAACACGTCCCCACCACAGTTAATCAGCGGCGTAAGGGCTCGCATTTGGTCCATAGTAACGTAACCCTCACAAGCCAGCCAAGTTTCGTATCTTCTCGTCTCGCTCTGAGAACCATCAATTCTGGCCTGCAGAATCCCTTCGCCGATCTCCTGAGTCATCCCGGGCAAACCCAAAAGAATCTCTCTTGGGCACTCCATAATGTTGATCCGGCCAGGAATGGTCTGGGAATCAACGGTCGTGAGTTTGTCCATGATGATGGGACTGTAGTTGGCAACATCTAAGGGCGAACTTGTAAACGGTGAGGT
>CAYWNG010000634.1:0-4025 GCA_964458685.1 uncultured Pirellulaceae bacterium | reverse complement strand
GGGAGAAACTTTTTCCAAAGCAAACTCTTCAGCCATGGCAGCCAGCAGCGATTTGCCGCCGGCTCCACCACACCGAATTAGCGTCCCATCAATGTCAAACAAGAGAACACGTCGAGTCATCGCGGCCTATTGCAGTACTTGCAGTTCAATCTTACGAAACTCGGTCGGTGCACTTTCGCCCTGAATCGAGATATAGCCGCCGGTAAGCAGTTTCTTGCCGCCATTCTTCTCGATCAGCATGCGACTGTGCTCGTCGCGATCATCTAATTGAGGCTCGGTGTATTCAAGAACCGTTTCACCGTCGATGATGTGTCGCACAACTTCCCCGCCGCGGACTTCGACTTCTGCCGTGACCCATTGGTCGCCGTGATAGGTTTTTGATTTCGAACTGGTGCAGTGCGGTTTGAAAAGCTCGCCCTTCAATACCACGTTTGTACCCGGAGTGCAAAGATTCAGAGTGGTTCGCTCGTCTTTTCCGTTCCCGCCCAACAGTTGAACTTCGATCGATGCTGGGAAGTCTTGGTCCAAAGTCATCAGCTTAGGATCTTCGCAGTGCAACATCAGTCCATTGTTGCGAACCGCCCAACCAGGACCGCCAGGACATTGCGCTCCCACGAAACGGTACTCGACTCGCAATCGATAGTTTGAAAACGGCTTTTCGTAAAACAGATGCGCGAACTGTTCGTTGTACTTTGGATAAGCTTTGGTGTCGTCGTAAACGACTCGCAGTATTCCATCTTCGACTCGGAATGTATTGCCCCAATTTTCGCCCAGCGGTTGGTGGCGAACCTTAGGAGTCCAACCTGTGAGATCCTTGCCGTTGAACAACTGAATCCACTCGCCCGCCTTGGGTTCTTTCGGTGTCGTGGGCTCTTTCGGAGTCGTGGGCTTCGCATTCACCGCTGCAGGAGTGTTGGCGGGTTCGCCTTCTGTCGCCAAAGCGCCTTGAACACCTCGTTGAGTCGGCTGCTGAGCGTTTGCAGACCGTGAAAGAACAACTGGCACGACGGCAACGATCAGCATTGCTAGAGTAGTTTGGATTCGCATGATGATTTGGATTGAACAGAGGAAGTAATGGCAAGCAAAAAATTCGAAAGACGAGCTTGTTGGAGTTTCCCATATGTTAGCATCTCTAGTCAGTTTAGCTATGATCAATTTAGCTGTAGCCGCAGCAGTTCCGACCAGTTGAGCCGATACACTCTGGGAAAAGCGACTTGAAATATCGTCTGGCGATCTTCGATTTTGATGGCACTTTGGCCAATACCCAGGCATTTTTCGCTGGAATTTTCAACGAAATTGCCCAGCGCCATCGTCTCAGTCAAATCGATCCAGCCGACTACGAGGCGTTGCGGCACCTCAACGTGCGTCAAATGATGCAACACATTGGATTGTCCCGCTGGAAACTGCCTTGGGTGACCCGTAGTTTTCTCAAGGCCATGCAACTCAGAGCGGACGAAATCGCATTGTTCCCGGGAGTCGAAGACCTTTTGCAGACTTTACATCGTGAGTCGGTAGAGCTGGCCATCGTCTCGTCGAACTCCGAGAGAAATATTCGGCGGATTTTAGGAGAAGGCAACTGCCAACTATTCAGCCAGTTTCAGTGTGGCGTTTCGATTTTTGGTAAGGCTCGTCGCATCCGCAAAGTAGTGCGCCGTTGCCGCGTAGCCCAAGATCAAGCGATCTACATCGGCGACCAAACGACCGATGCCGAAGCCGCAAAAAGTTCCCGAGTTGCGTTTGGCGCTGTCTCATGGGGATTCGAGACTGCCGAGACTTTGTCGAAGACTCAACCAGACGAACTATTCGAGTCTGTCGATTCGCTGAAGCATTTCTTGCTCTGCGACGTCCCTCTTGATTAACATCTTGAATCCGAAACGTCTGAACTAACACTTCGTTCAAATGATTTTGTCATGACTCACCGTCTTCGTTCACCGTCTTCGTTCAGAAGCGGCGAGTCGTTTTACTTGCCCACATAGAGTGTTACGAAGGAGCTTACTTAAGCTTAAAGTCCTTCACTGAATCCTCCTTGGGAAGAGTTACGTTTTCACTGTAGGGAACCGGAAGTAGTGGCTTGCCCTGCAGCGATTCGCCGTGAGCGACGCCATCGAACGGACTTATGATTACGGAATACGCTCCACCCACAACTCCTTGATCTCTGGGCAAGGAGTACTTTCCGTCCTTGATCTGTGCCATCGAGCCAGGTCCTTTATTGCCTGCCGCTGCATCAGGCTCGAAGGTAATCTCACCTGCGGGAACGAGTTTACCGTCAGGCATCTGAATTTCGCCAGTGACAGTGTATTTAGTTGGACCATCTTGGCCGCAGCCAACGACGCCCAAGATCAATAGACAAACAAGGATTCTCGGCATAACGCCTCCAATATGGAATGGTGGGATGGTGTACAGTGAGACGAAAGGACTATCGTCGGAATTCTTCGCGACCGGTTCAGACCGTTTTTTCGAGCCTAACTATGTCGACTATTGAAGGCCGCCACCTAGCGGCAACCCGTCATCGCGAACTGCTGATTGTCGATAGATGTTGATGTCAATATTCTCGCTGACAAACTGAATGGAGCCATCTGCCAATCCAAAGTGACAGCCTCCCGCATGCTTGCTTCCAAATATGCGGCTCACGAAGTTAAAGCAATCAGCTACACCTGGGCGACATTCCCTCAGAGCATTGATCTGCAGAACTGCGGCAGCAAAGGTCAATGGTAATCCGAATGCACTGTCGGCCTTGAGCGAAGAAGCCCAGCCAGCGTGAAAGCCATCGGTTCGCATGTTAGGCGTTGGCATGTAGCGACTTTCACCAATCATAAACGTGTTCGTTGTTCCGTCAGTGATGCTTGCGAACTTAATCCGCGAGTTGGTGTAGATGATTCCATTCTGAAAGAAAACTCGTTGACCGGCTTGGGTAAAGCAAGGAGCAGATCCTGCATTTGGAACTGGAGTTCCTCCGCCTTGAACTCCCAGATAGTTGGAATTGTTCACGTTGGATTGTGAATTTGGATCCGATGGACACTGAAACTTGGACAAATTGCGGGCAAAGAGTGTACGGTTGGGTAGATCGCCAGGAACATTTGACGAGCCGGTAAACCTCCGTCTGAAATCAAACTGATCGTAGAGATTGCTCTCCTCGAGATAGGGCAGAATCAAGACGGTCCAAGGAGCCTGAGTACGATCTTGTCCAATCCTGCAAAAATTCGCGGTAGTTGGCGAGACTCCCGGCGCGTATGTGACGATTCCCCCAGCAGGAAACGTGCTGAAAGCGCTTTCGTAATTGTGACAAGCTAAAGCAATCTGCTTGCAATTGTTCGAACATTGCATCCGTCGAGCCGCCTCTCGAGCCGCTTGCACTGCTGGTAACAACAATCCGACCAGAATCCCGATAATCGCTATAACTACCAATAGTTCAACTAACGTAAAGCCATTCCTCTTCCAAATTGAACGCATCATGATTAGGACCTTTGGGTTAAACAGATTATGACAAGTTCATTAGAATAGCAGTTAGGATAGACTGGTTGCCCCAAAAAGGCTTTCTGGATGGAAAGATTTCCGCTATTTCAGTCCGCAGCGCCAGTGGAGGCAACAAGCACTATGCCGTGGTTCAAGATGTCGTCGGCAGCTTTACAGGTTCGAAAGGCGGTAGACTGACTTGGAAACCCGCTGCATATCCTAATGTGCTCGATCATAAGTTCAGCAATGAAGATATAGCTATCGATGAGCAAGCACGCTTAAGCTCCGCAACGGTTCCTGAACTCCCCCCGCGCGATCGACATGACCGTCAGCGCTGGTTGTTGGGTTTCGTTTCTCAGCCCAAACTCGCGTCGACTTTCGCTACTTTCGCGGAGCGCAAGGCGACTATCAAAACGCGAAACACTAGTCGGCTCGCACTCATTTGGTTACCCAGTACGCACTGCTGCTAAGTCGGCCACGCGGCGGGCCGTCAAACGCGAAGTCTCCACCGTCTGGCGACGGTGGCTACTAGGGCATCTCCCGTGTGCCTTTCTTTTGAAAGGGTTCGCTGA
>CAYWNG010000633.1:0-4029 GCA_964458685.1 uncultured Pirellulaceae bacterium | reverse complement strand
CTTTCGCCGCATCCGCGACTAAAACCAACTACTACGCTTGTTTGGCTATTCAGGAAAGTCGATGTAGAGTTTCTTCATCATCTGCTCGCCAACCTTCCATGCTTCGTCCCATTCTTTTTCTGGACTTTCAAAGAAGAACAGGTAGAGCTTGTCATTCTTGTCGTCGGCAATCAAGAAGAAGTGAGTTACTGAGCCGTCTTTTTTAATCCTACATCCGCACGTCTCGGCGGGGCCAGCTTTCTTTTGAGGTAGAACCTCAAGGACCTTGGATTTGTCGCGAGTCGCTTCGCCAACAAACTTCTTCGCATACTCCGATGCCTTCATTTTGGCAGTCTTGGAGATGTTCGGAATTGCATTCAGCGTAAACCCAGTGTCGAATCCCTTTTGTGGATCGATCTCTTCCTTGGTAACGAATACGCCCTGAGTCTCATTCTTAGCATCCGTCTTGAAGTGCCAATTCGTAGGCTGGAGGACAGCAACCCTGGCCTCTTCGCTCCATTGCCACGTAAAGCCCTCGGGAGGTGATGGAAGTTTGGGCTGGTCTGCAACTACAAAGTTTGACAGGACAAGACTGATTAGGGTTGGTATTAGGGGTAATCTAAATGCGTTCATTGGGCGTCTCTCTCGCTGCTGAGTTCTAGTTTCGTGCGTATTCTATCAACTGTCAGTTTCGATCTTGAGTTGGAAAATCGTTCCTTGGTGCGTGACAATCAAAAAGTGATTGCGCCAGTGGGCGCTGTAAAACCCGAGTATGTCATCGGGCGAGCATCCAAGTGTATCTAAGCTGCTTTCGGCAATCAGTTTTATCCCATTCTGGTTGGCACGATAGGATTGGATTAGACCCGTGTTTCGGCAGCAAGCAACATAAGCGCCGCTTGCAGTTCCACAGAGGAATGGATCATAAAGTGAATCTGCAAAACGGGATGTTTCACCGTTGAATGGAGTCAACGAAAACAATCCATCCTCGATGGGTATCACAATCTTTGAATTCGTTGGTGAAACAGCCGCTCCACTGACTCTGGCTGTCGAGGGCATTGGGATAACGTTGTTGGAAAGATTTAGCGTGGAGGCTCGGAGATCTTGAAGCAAGATAGGATAAATTCTTCCGTTGGTCAGAATGATCAATTGGCCATTCACAGGAACCATTTTAGTTCTGGTCACGTCATCTTCATACTCAAGCATGGAAGGCAGCATGGTTGAACTCTGGACGAGTCCATTGGTGCGGATCGTATCAAGTCTAGTGATGCCGTTCTCGGCGAGCCTTAATGCCCACCCAATCTCTGTCCCAGCTTGGAATGCGAGGCTTAGTAGCAGTTCTGGATGAGGTGGCAGCAACGCAAGATAGTCGTGTCGTATCCATCTAGCAGCGGACTCATTCCAGTCCTGTGTGCCAGGAATGCTCTGAATGAAGGCCGAGTAACGATTGGTGGGGTGTGGAATCAGTCCAACATGCTCCAGCGACTCGCCGGTTGCCAGCGTCAATATCGACCTGGTAGGATTTTGAAGTTCATGCCGAGCATCAATTGTGATTCGATTTGCATACTGGGCATTTTCTTGCGAAGTTCCAAGCAAGAACAGTGCGCCTGTAGACATACAAGCTTTGCTCCAGTGGATAACGGGGGTAGATTTTGGGATAGTTTTGGCCGCTTGGACAATCTTCCCAGTGAGTTTTTTTGCCGATCGAGTGTATTGACGGGGCTGCTTTTCTTTCAATGATGCAGCATAGCGGAACGTGTCGTGGCTAAGCAGTTGGTCTGAAGGAGCAAGTCTTCTAATTGCTTCCATCGTTTCGTTCGGAGGCGACTTGGAAGCGGACAATACACGCGAGGCGAGTTGCCAGCATTGAGCCAGAGCGGACCGTCGAACGTCAGCGTCGGGATAATCAGTGGTCGCTTGACTAAACGCATTAAGCGCTACGCCCGATTGATGAATTGTTAGACTTGAGTCATTCGAAAGCTGCTCGATGAACTTAAGCGTGTGGCCATGTCTGCTGTGACGCGAATTCAGTTGGAACAGTTTGCGGAGGCTTTCTAGGGCCAAGTGATTGTAGCTCCATCCAGCTTTCAGCAATCGCACCGCTTCGTCAATATCGTTGAGTTTGTTCTCGGCGATATCTGCAGCGGCAAAGAAGTCCTTTTTCTGTTCACACTCAGCCAAAGCTCTGCGATACATGGCATGGCCTTGTTCTGTATCGTCCAGCTTCATGTAGACATCACCAGCATCCAACCACTGTTTTTGATCACGATAGATCACAACGCAGTCTTCCCACAATCCCGCGGATCGAAAGCAGTTTGCGGCCTTTAGGGGTTGGTGTAGGTGCTTCATGTAGAGTGCAGCGGCATCTACATAATGGCGACCGCTTTCTAGGGCGCTTGCTGCTGAGTGTAGATCGCCAAGAAGCTTGGCATAGATGTAAGCGGCTTGACGATGTTGCCCTAAACGCATGGCTCTTTGAGCCAATTCGCGGTATCGGCCTAGCAACGCAAATTGATATTCCTGCGGCAGGTCCCACTGATCAACTCGACCCGAGTAGCCAATTTGGTTCAAGTCAAAATTGGTCGATCGCTCGCTGAGCGCACTTGATGGCGGGGCGATTCCGCGGCCCTGATTGCCACCGAAGGGAATCGCATACTTCAGCCCATTTTCTGGGTCCTTCTCCAGAAGATGAAGAAGTCGCTTCAGTTCGTTTTCGCGTTTGTGCGAAATCTGATTCGGCGACTCTTGCAATGCGTTATTTTCGCTATTTGAAGATTGTCTACTGAACAGCTTGGCGATTCCAGCGAATATGCCCAAGAATCCCAAACCCACTGCGCGTATGGCATCACGGGCGCTGGCAAAGTTGACCTCGTCCGGCGCCCTCGGCGCAAGCTTGATTTTCGTAAAGGGGTCCAAGTCATCTTGTTCGGGGCCTTGAATAATCTCCAGCATAGTCCCGTCGATTTCTAGCTCGGGGCGGATGCTTGCGATAAAGCTGTTGAGTGTGGCACCTTGCTTGGCTGCATTCCAACGACTAGGCGATACATCAACAGAAGAAAGTAGGTCGGTAGTGGAGAGAACTTGACTAGCCTCGAACTCAATCAAGCCAACTGCGGGATGCCAAACGAGTTTACTGTTGGAATCCGTCGGTAGAAGTGGCCGTAGTTCTGCTTCATGTAATGGGGGTGTCAGCACAGAATCGGACGGCAAGAATAGTCGCCCTGCCAAGTTGTAGTAAGCTTGCAAAGGCAGTATGACTGATTCGCCAGAACAATCGTTAGCATGTTCTAGAGTGGAATTCCAAAGCTGTACTTGCGAGGCAGTAAAGTTATGAAGCGTCGGCCCAAACACCAAGGCCGCGAAAGGCTGGCCCATCATTGAAGCTGGATTGGCCGAATCTGGACAAAGCGGCAGAAAGCTCAGAGTTGAAGTCGGTAGGCCCAGTGCGCAGACTGTCGCAAGCCATGTGGCTGGATGATCGCCTTGAACCAAGAGTGCAGAGTAAGATAAATCCTCTCTGAGTTGTGTACATCTTTCCAAGCTCAGTTCAATGTTCATAGCATCGACTCCAAGATTGGAGTTACAAACTTAATCCAGCCGACATCGCCTTTCATGGCTTTCTTTGACAGTGGCACAGAATACTCGTCGCCAAAGTAATCCCCGTCGGATGTCCAGCCAGTGACAGCACCGTCACGAAGTACCAAAGTTACTTCGGCGATATCATTGTCGCTTGAACGTAGATGAATCAACCCGCGCCAGTCTAGCCAAACCTTGGTTCCACTCGCGAACGTCGCCTGTTGAAGCTTACAGCCATGCGTCTCGACAGTTGCTTCAAATTTTAGCATAGGGCAATTCGCTTTCTCGCGCTTGGCAAGTATCGCGCCGTGGTATGTTGGGGCATCGCGCAGGGAAAAGAAGGAATCGCGATTGTTCTGTAGAAACAAGGTTTTGCCGTTAGTACCAATTCTGTGAAATCGATAGTGGGGGACTCGGAATGATATTAACTTTTGAGCTTCCGAAAGTTCATAGTCCCCAATTTTTGCGAAGTACTGA
>CAYWNG010000632.1:0-4040 GCA_964458685.1 uncultured Pirellulaceae bacterium | reverse complement strand
AACTGCCGAACAAATCACTTCGAATAACACTGGCAAGCCAGTGGCACCCGAGCGACTTGGATGTGACCCAGGCAATCGGCCGTGGAGCGATTAAGCCTACCAACAAAGAATAGTATTGCTCGCCGTGTCGCTCCACTGGCTGACCACATCAGGCGGCTTCCAGAGAACCTTCAGCGACCACCCAACAAAAATCAAGTTTATTTGCTTGTGAAATGTGGACATTATTGAAATTACACCCTTGACAATCAAATCGAACCCTGCATATCTTTATGACATCTGCCCCTCGCCGTGAGGGTCTCAGCTATTCGATGGAGGTAAATGCTGAGAATTGTATTTTCGCTTCTAGCCCTCGTTTTTGCACTCGCAGTTCCTGCGGCGACTCCCAGCGTTTCAGGTGGGGGCGCTGTACCTCTGCCTGCACTCGACGATTGCGAAGGCAAGTCTGGCGTTGTAAGTTGCACTCCTGCAAACGGTGCAACGTGCAGTGACTTGTCGAATGTGTACGTTGTTGCTGACGCTGGAGAGAGGAACAAGTTGCCAGGATCTGGGGAAAAAACGTGCAAAAAGCAAAACGGAAATAATAACGACTGTGCCGGATCTGCGTATCTGCCTAATTCGAAAAAAGATTGCAATCCGAAATAGGTCTAATGTACTAAAGGCTGTTTAGTCCGTTTTGCAATACGGATTGCACAACGGACTTTTACTGGTAACAACTCAGCAACACACTTTTCTAGCCAACCGCGGCACTTTTTTGGGGATTAGAAGTGAGACTTATCCTCTTGCTGGTTCTTTGTGCAATGACGTCCACTGTTCGTGGTGTCGATCCTCCTTATCCCTATTTGATTGCCGGAGAGTTTGAGTATCTGGGTGGCATGGATGATCCAGACTTGCCAGTGGGAACAAAGACACAATTTACTGTGGGGTTTACCGAGCATCGCGGGGTGGTAGGTTGGTCGACGCAGGAGCCGAAGGCAAGATTTACTGAACAATACCATTACGTCGATGAAGAAACAAAACAAGTAATTGCAGTAGCGTATGAAGTCGAAAGCTTTGAGTCGATGCTAACGACGAAGAAGGATAGACCGGCAGCGCTTGCGATAAGAGATCCACAAAGAAAGCAGGTCGCGACCTTCGAAGAAAGATTGAGCGAACTTGAACTAGCAGTGTTTTCGAATATTCGTTTTGCAGTTTTTTTCGGTTCAAGTTACCATGGAGTTCCTGCCACTACTGTTATGCAATCTATCAGCTCGTCGAACCGTGTAAACGAGACAAGTCATGCGTGTGGGAAGTTGACGACGACTAAAGATGCTGAAGGCCGATTGGAAAGCATACAATTCGTTCAACGATCAGACGATTTGCTGACGGTTCGGGTCCAAGACCAACAAGTGAAGAATAGTCGGTCGCATTTACTTAACGAGAATTATTCTGAGATTGTTTACGCTTGCAATTTCCTGTCTCCGCTTCGATTTCCACTTGAGAGTTGGCCCTGGGCATCGACTTGCAGCGTTCAATTTCGTGGTAAATCTGGCAAGACTCGGCTTGCTAAGTATCGTGTGACCGTTTTGACCTGCCTAACGGATACATCCAAAATTAACTCTGAAATGGATAAAATCCTGCGTTCCATTCCCGAGGGAGAAGAAGTTCAGGCACCTTCAAACGTCGAGTATGTTTGGAGCAAGGGCGCAGTGATTAAGCGAATAGACTACGACGGACTAGGAATTGCCGACCGTCTCAGTTTTACAGGAAAAAAACTCAGCTCGCCTGCGTTGATTCTTGCCATCCTTGTCGTCTTGGTTGGCTTGTTATACCGTCAGATACGGCAACGAAACTCGTGAGACGCACGATATGAACATCATTGCAATTTTGGCGTTTTGCGTAGTGCTTTCCGGGGTTAGCGAGCCTCACAGCGACATAGTCCCGAGAGAGGCGCCAAGCCGCTACTGCGGATTGCATTGTGTGTATGCCGCTGCGACCATTTTGGGAAAGAACTTTGAATTCGTTACGATTGCCGACGACGATTACTTGAGCGGACGCTACGGGAGTAGCGCCAGGGATCTTCAAAACGCGTTAAATCGGGTCGGTTTGTCAAGTGAGCTACATGGATTTGTCAGCTTAGATCGATTGCAATCGATTGATCGCCCTGCCATACTTCACGTCAGATTACCTGGTCAATCGGCATATAGCCACTGGGTTCTATTTCTCGGGTTTGACGAGAACGGAAAAATAGAGATTTACGATCCTCCACGGGAAACAGGCTCAATATCTGGATCAGACTTGTTAGCGATTTGGGATGGGTTGGCAATAGTTGTGAATGAAGCCGGACGTAAGGGGCCAATATCGTGGAAAACGCCTATTTCGCATAGTTTCATCATATGTGCAATTAGCGCACTGGTAATTTTGAATTCGTTCCGTTCAAGCGTTGGAGGCTGGACCGTTATACTGGTCAGCACAACAATACTTGCGTTTGGATTCCACCTGTTCTCACCAATTGGTTTTTTGAGATCAAAGGATGCCCTCAACGACATCCGAGCCGCCTTTCCCAATGAGGATATTCCGATAATCTCATTACCTGAATTTGAATCCATGTTGAATCAGCACAGTTGTCAAGTCGTTGATGCACGGACTCGCGCAGCTTTTGAATCATTCCACTTACCGGGTGCTGAAAATATTCCGATCGACTCAGGGAATTTTATGCTCCGCCGGAAACTGTCGCAGTTAAATGACGATCAAAAAATTATTGTTTACTGTCAAAGTGATCAATGTGGTTGGGCGAAACATGTGGCACAGCAAATAGCAATTCGGAAGAGCTTAAATGTAGCGATTTATTCTGGAGGTGTAAATGAGTGGCAAGCAGTGCGAAGCCCCGAGCCTTGACACAGGCAAAAAGCTACGAGCGACAGCAAGTTGGGTGATTGCAATCGCTGTGGGTATTGTACTTTGTCGATCCGCCATGTTTCATATTGACAATGGTTACGCATTCCTAATCACAGTGAATTCCTATCAGCTCTGCGATAGGACGACGTCGATGATTGCGGCTGCCACCATTCCCTTTCTGCAATTGACAACCGGATTAAGCTTGCTTTTCTTGCCGCAGTACCGGGCTCACTCGCATTCGATTGCATTGTGCATATTTGCGATATTCGCTTTAGTGCAAATAATCACAATTTCGCGAGGCCTAAACATCGCCTGTGGCTGCTTTGCGCCTTCGAGTGATAATCCAATTGGTTGGCAGTCAATTTCTATCCCTGTTGGTTGTGCAGCATTGTCAATTATTGGGCTTCTTCTGCGAAACAAATTTGTGGGCACTAGCTAGTAGTCGGAAACATCGAGGGTAGGTTGAATTATGAGATCTCGTCTTACTACAGCTTTTACGTTGATTGAGTTGTTGTTAGTGATTGCGATAATTGGTTTACTTATTGCGCTACTGTTGCCGGCAGTTCAAGCTGTGCGAGAATCCGCTCGTCTCGCTCAGTGCAAAAGTAACCTACACAATCTCGCCATCGCATCGATGGCGTTGGAATCCGCTACTCGGCATTTACCGGGGCCAAGAATGAATGCGCATCCAAAATCGGGAAAGTACCGTTCAGATGTGGGACTTTTCGTGACAATGCTACCCTATCTGGAATTGAATAGCGTTTTTGAGCAGATGAATCTAACGGTACCCAGCGCGTCTGCGGAGAATTTGAGCCTGTTACCGCTGCGACCCGCAATACTGAAGTGTCCGAGTACCAATGAGTCGATGTCTCTACTAGCCATGGCGGACCGATTCTCCGGGCCAGCAATTCAAAAAATCAATGGAACAGCATGCGATTATGTTGGCAATGATGGGTGTTTTATCGGGTCAAAGCCATATTTCGGGGCGGTAAGGCTTCGGGTGGGAGAATTGGTACGCGAGAGCGCGATTAAGGATATTCTTGACGGGACAACAAACACGTTACTTTTCTGGGAAAGTCGTGGCGACTTTATCTTTCACAACAAGATCATTGGTAATGCTGACGATGCTGGGCTGACCGAATTTGAGTATTTTATCGACGCAAACG
>CAYWNG010000631.1:0-4055 GCA_964458685.1 uncultured Pirellulaceae bacterium | reverse complement strand
CGGGCCGAAGGCCCAGCGATTTACCTAGCCCAGCCCATCGGGCTGGGTGATGGAGCATGAGCACATTTAGGGCCAACGGCCCGACGGTTTGCACGCAAACCGGCGGGCCGTTGGCCCTTTGTTTTTTGGGGCGATTTGCGTACCCAGCCCTTCAGGCTGGGCTAGGTAAACGGGCAGGGCTTCGCCCCTAAAACCAAATAGCGCAACTTCAAAACTAACGCTTCGGGCTGCGAAAGTCAGTCCCTCGCTAACGCAGCGGGTTGGGATCTAGCGCCTGCGGTTCAAAAACAAATTGTAGCAGGAGGCTTATCATAGTTCCTTCACGTATGGCAGGGCAAACCGTTCTTACATGTTCAGAAACATGCCCAGAAACTTCACTGGGCTTAGTTTGCGGTAATTCCTATACTGGATTGGTCCCGCTGAGCAACTCGAACCGACGTCTAGAAACTATGACATCACAGCCGATCATCCCGCTAACTGAATCACAACAACCATACTTTTTGGGCGTCGACCTTGGCGGAACGGGCGTAAAGATCGGGGTTGTGGATAACGCAGGCAAGACACTTGCTTTTGACAGCATTCCGACTCACGAAGAAGCGGGGCCACAGCAGGCCGTCGATCGGATGGCTCAAACGGGTCGAGCATTGCTTGAAAAGACTGGAATACCTCACAATCACCTCGCCCGAGTCGGCCTAGGCAGCCCTGGGACCATGTGCCTGCAACGCGGAATCTTGGTCGAGCCGCCGAACTTGCCACACTGGTATGGCTTTGCAATTCGCGACGCCCTGGCCAAAGCAATCGACTGTCCAGTCAGCTTCATCAACGACGCCAATGCGGCAGCTTACGGTGAGTTTTGGGTCGGCACGGGGTCAGCGTACCGCACCTTAGCAATGTTAACCCTAGGAACAGGCGTTGGCGGCGGGATCATTCATGAAGGCCGACTTATCAACGGCGTGAATAGTGCTGGCAGCGAATGCGGTCACATTATCGTAGACAGTTCGCCCGACGCTCGTTTGTGCGTTTGGGGAGGAGGTCGAGGCCAGTTGGAGGCCTACTCGTCAGCCAGCGCAGTCGCGAAGCGGGCTCAGGAATTGGCCATGCTTCGACCAGTCAGTCGCTTGGCTGCTCAGTTGTCCTCGGCGGGCACTTTAACCGCTCGAAACGTCTACGATGCGGCGCTAACGGGTGACGAACTAGCCCTGGAAATCATCGACGAAGCGGCCTTTTATTTGGGGATTGGCGTCGCCACAATCGTAACGCTGATCGACCCGGGTTTGGTGGTTTTGGGCGGAGCAATGAACTTCGGGGGTGCAAAATGTTCGGTCGGACAGCGTTTTTTAGCGGCAATAAGGCGAGTGTTTGACGAACGAGCATTCACAAATGTGTCCGCTGGGACGAAAATTGAGTTTGCTTCGCTGGGTAGTGATGCCGGGTACATTGGAGCCGCTGGGACCGCCAAAGCGGACTACGAGAGAATATCCCACTGAGCTGCGGTAGGAGCCCGGAATAGCCTCTGGTAACAGTAGGAGTTTTGTCCTGACTACGTCAACTGAAATCCCAATTTCCCACATTCGTAACTTTTGCATCATCGCTCACATCGATCACGGCAAAAGCACGCTCGCCGACCGGCTACTCGAAAAGACCGGTACGGTGACGTTGCGCGAAATGCGTGAGCAGTTGCTCGACGGTATGGACCTGGAGCGCGAGCGCGGTATTACGATCAAGGCTAAAGCCGTTACTCTGCGAACGGTCTACAAAGGCGAATTGTACGAGCTGAATCTGATTGACACGCCTGGTCACGTCGACTTCCACTATGAAGTCTCGCGTAGTTTGACTTGCTGCGAAGGTGCGCTGCTTTTGGTCGATGCCTTCCAAGGCGTCGAAGCTCAAACCGTCGCCAATGCCTATGCGGCCATGGAGCACGATCTAAAGATCATTCCTGTGATCAACAAGATCGACTTGGCGTACGCGCGAGTCGATGAAGTTACCGCCGAAATGTCTCAGTCGCTGGGCATCGATCCCGATGAAGTCGTCAAGTGTAGCGCTAAGGCCGGGATTGGAATTGATGAGCTTATCGAAGCGATCATCCTTCGTGTTCCACCGCCAGTTGGCGATCCCAACGGCAAGCTGCAAGCGATGGTCTTCGATTCTCACTACGACGATTTTCGCGGCGCGATAACTTACGTGCGTTTGATGTCTGGGACCGTGAAGCGCGGCGAGAAGATTCGCTTGGTCCGCGCAAATGCTACGTACGATGCTCTCGAGATTGGTCACTTTTCACCTAAACGCAAGCCGTCGCCATCCTTGCATGCTGGGCAAGTGGGCTACTTGATCTGCAACATCAAGTCGCTTCAGGATGTCTGCATTGGCGATACCGTCGTGGATTCGTCATCCAATCCCGCGGAAGTTTTGGACGGTTATCAAGAGCCGAAGCGGATGGTCTATTGCGGTTTGTATCCCAGCGAAGGCCAGGACTTCACCGAGCTTCGCGATGCGCTTGAGAAGCTGAGTATCAACGATCCAAGCTTTGAATTCCAAGCAGAGACGAGCGATGCGTTGGGCTTCGGATTTCGCTGCGGATTCTTGGGCTTGCTGCACATGGAGATTATCCAGCAGCGGCTGGAGAACGAGTGCGATGTCGATCTGATTCAAACCGCTCCCAACGTCACCTATCTGATTACGAACAAGCGCGGCGAAGAGATGGAGATCCACAAGCCGCAGGATGTTCCCGATTCGGGAGACATCGAAGTCTTTAAGCAACCGATCGTGCGCGTCAATTTCTTGGTCCCCATCGACCAGATTGGCCAAGTCATGAAGTTGTGCCAGGATCGCCGTGGCGTCCAGCGTTCGACAGAGTATCTGTCGACGACGCGGGCGATGATCACTTACGACCTACCGCTAGCTGAAGTGATCTACGATCTACACGACAAACTCAAGAGTGCCACCCGTGGATACGGCACCATGGATTACGAAGTGATCGGGTACGAACCTGCAGATTTGGTTCGCTTGGATATCTTGGTCAACGGCAAGCGAGTCGACGCGCTGAGCATCATTTGCAATCGCGGCGATGCAGACCGTCGAGGCCGCGCGGTGGTCAAGAAGCTGAAAGAAGAGATCGAACGTCACATGTTTGAAGTGGCGATTCAAGCGGCCATCGGTACGCGAGTTATCGCGCGCGAAACCAAGTCGGCTCTGCGAAAGAACGTAACAGCCAAGTGCTACGGTGGCGACATTAGTCGTAAGCGAAAGCTGTGGGCGAAACAGAAGGAAGGCAAGAAACGGATGAAGTCGATTGGATCGGTGGATATCCCGCAGAAAGCCTTCATGGCCGTTTTGGAATCAGGCCAAGAAAAGTAAGCCCGTTGAAAAAGTCGCTGCTCAATTTGCTGAAGTTGATTCTTCCGCTCGCGTTGCTAGTCTACTTGCTATCGACGGTAGAGCGAGCGGATTATGAGGCGTTTTGGAATCAGCCCAAACGCTGGGACATGCTTGTGCTAGCCCAACTGTCGGCGCTTCTAGCCATCGTGATTAGCATTCTTCGATGGCGAATGCTGGTAGTCAGCTTAGAGATTCCATTCACGACCAAAGAAGCTCTGCGACTGGGGTTCCTCGGTTACTTGCTGAACTTCATCTCGCTAGGCAGCGTTGGCGGCGATCTCTTTAAAGCGATACTCGTCGCTAAAGAAAAAAGTTCCAAACGCCCCGAAGCGATCGCCAGCGTGCTGCTCGATCGAGCGATCGGACTTCTGGGATTGATCATTCTCGCGTGGCTATCGATCCTTGTCTTTGCGGACGAGAACGTGCCGCCATTGCTATTGAACATAGGCCGAGCGGCTGGAGGTCTGATGATCGTTTCGATCGTTGCCCTACTGATAGCTGTTTACGGTGGTCAGTGGTTTGACCGGCTGATTCTCTGGGGCGAAAAGCGTCTCCCTTGGATCGGCGAGCCGCTTGGGCGCATGGCTAGATGCGTGCGACTTCTTCGCAAGCGATCGACAACCATACCGAATCTGATTCTAGGTGCCGTAGTTGTTCACAGCCTGCTAACGCTAAGC
>CAYWNG010000630.1:0-4061 GCA_964458685.1 uncultured Pirellulaceae bacterium | reverse complement strand
AGCTGTTGTCGAAAGATTCAGCACAGAGAATTAGTTCCGCCGCCGAAGTGAAACAACTTTTGGCAGCCTACTTGGCACATCTTCAACAACCCACGTCCGTACCGCTGCCTGCATTAGGCGGTACGGTAGTGTATTTTCACTTGTTCCCGCTCCACTGAGCAATGAAACTGGTTCCTATCTTTTCATTGCAATCCTCGCTGCCATCATCTACTCGATCGTGATACGTCGCGAACCGGCCTTGCCTGTTCAAGAGAAAACCTTGTCACAGTCTCTCAAACAGGCTGATTCAGGGCCGTCTCGGACACTGCCCAAATCGTAGCTACCGCTGCCAAGCAGTTTCTTGAGACTCCAGACTCAACTGAGCTGTGGCTGTTAGAAAAACACCATCTTCTAGCTTTACGATCAGCGTGCCGAGCCTGAGCTGCGATAATGTAAAACGTTCTCGCTAATGGTTGACAACGCCTTCAAAGCCAGCCACCATAACGCGGTTGCGAAAAATCCGCGATGAGAACCCTGTTTAAGTATCGGTAACGCATTTCGGATTCGATGAACTCAATAAGTATGCCTTTTTGCGCCGCGATTATGTTCTACAAAGTAAACTCAACCAAAGTAACAGTTCGCGAGTACCTCTTTGAAGGAGGCATATTGTTCAAACCGATTGTTTGGTTGATTGCCGTCTTCACCAAAACGTTTCGACTGCGTCTGCCCGGTTCGGTTGATTTTCCGCCAGTTCAACGCCTGTCGCCATTCTTAGTGCCATGGGAATCGATTGAGTCAGATTTGCTACATTCGCTTGCAAGTGAACGAGCATGGCTGGCCGAGCATCAGTTTACGTATTGCGGTGACATCTATTTGAATGATGTGAATAGCAATACTCGCTACGCGTCATGTATCTACTTGTCACCTAATCGTAAGACTATTGCCTGGGTGCGAGTGCGAAGGTGGCCGCAATTGCC
This sequence comes from uncultured Pirellulaceae bacterium, assembly GCA_964458685.1. Lineage (GTDB taxonomy): Bacteria > Planctomycetota > Planctomycetia > Pirellulales > Pirellulaceae > Aureliella. The sequence continues at coordinate 3,105 of CAYWNG010000630.1, read as the reverse complement.
GGCCAAATCGAAGACTACGCGAGTCCAATTCGTAAGCGCTCTCGACAACGGATCGGTGGCCATCACGACTTCGGCAAATCGCGACCTTCAGGAGCCTCCCAGTTGGAATATGGGGTTTCATACAGGATTGCCCGTACAAGAGCTTTATCGTAAGCATGACGAGCATTGCGAGCGAGTTTTCGGTTCTTACTCTCAACGGGAATTCGCGACTCCTAACGATGCGATCGCTTTTCTAGACGACTTGCAAAGTCAGTTCGCAGATTATCAAGCCTCTCGCGGCGTTTTCGAACGACGTCAGATTCCTATGCGAACGAATGCAACTCAAGCAACCTTCAGTCCGACTCCGACTCCGACTGGTTTGCCAGCGAGCGTAGAGAACCGTGCGTCTGAGCCGACATTTTTCAATGACATTGACAAAGGCAGTGGCAATGACAATGGCAATGACATTCAGACTCCTGCGCCAATGAGTGGTGACGACCTAGTAGTCGCTGAGGTTAGGAAGCTGGAGACGAAGCAGACACAACTACTTTCGAAGCTCCTGTTGCTCGGAGTCTCCGTTGTAGCTTTTCTAGCTGTGGGAGGAGCGATGTGGGACTGGTCATTCGTTGCGATGATCATTCCCATCCTCTTGATTCACGAACTTGGCCACCTGATCGCCATGAAGATCTTTGGTTACAAGAATGTCAACATGTTCTTCATTCCATTCTTCGGAGCTGCGGTAACGGGCAGGCATTACAACGTAGCCGGATGGAAGAAGGCAATTGTGTCGCTGGCTGGACCTTTGCCCAGCATTGTGCTGGCAATTGTCATTGAGATCATCGGCTTCGTAACTACTACCGAGTGGTTGACTAAGGCAGCGTTATTGATGTTGATTATCAATTTGTTGAACCTTTTGCCATTCTTGCCGCTGGACGGAGGTTGGGTAGCTCATATCACATTGTTTTCTCGTTCGAAGTACTTGGATATCGGATTTCGAGTTTTTGCTATCCTCGCGATGTTCCTCTCAACCATCTTCATTGGGGACAAGGTTTTGATGTACCTGGGCATCGCAATGTTGGTTGGCTTGCCCACGATTTGGAAAACGTTAAAGGTTCAGGAGAAGTTAACCAACGAGCCTTTGCCAGCCCCTACCAACGATTTGATTCCCGAAGCCGCCATCCGAGAGATATCCAAAGCTTGTCAATTGGCAAATTTGCCAGGGGTGAATACAGCGCAATTGGCGGCAACAACGATTCGTGTCTATGAAGCGATCAATACTCGGCCAACGTCTTGGCCAGCAACCATTGGACTATGGGCTCTCCATGGTGGTGCCATATTCGTTGGGTTTTTGGGCCTGTTCGGATATTTTGCTGGATCGATTTTTAAACGCTTCAGCGACATTGCGAATACGCAGTATGAAACTATCTCATACGAGCTTCCCAAGAACGACAACGATTTTCGAGTTGGACAGGGAGCTTTGCCGGAATCCGCAATGCTATTCTGGCAATTGGCTGATGAGGAACAAGCAAAGGAGGTCGTTGAGTCACTCAAAGAAGACCCGCAAAGTTCCGTTGCTCGATTCGGCAAGACTGTTCTCATGAGCGCGGTCGATGTCGCGCCAGCTTCCGTTCCACGCAACGATCAGGAGATGTTCAATGAGATGACGAGGTTACCATCCCAAGAAGAATCATCCGCGCGCAATGCCCCGCAACTTCAAAGAGTGCGATCGCGGTTCGCTGCGGTTGACGCCAGACTTTTCAGCGCGTCGAAAGACTCGCTTCCGCATTTGAAGGTTACCTTTAGCGATCAAGCTACGTTTGACCGAGTGCTGTATGAGATTGATATTATGCCGAATCTAGACCTGGAGGAACAATTGCTTGCAGCATGGACGATCGGTAGAAAGCCAACCGCAGATCACATTCGCAGACGGCGACTACTTCATGTGATCCAAGAACGGGCTGAAAAGCTGCCATGGATTGTGGATACTCCAGAGAAGTCGGCGATGGATCAAGTGGACTTCAGCAAAATGTCTAAAGAGCAAACCGAAGCGTTTTGGCAGAAGATGGAAAAGGAGTTCAAAGAAAGAAAAGCCGAGAATGCGAAGCTCAAGAAAAAGTGGATTGACGATGGATTGGCTCGTTCCAGCGGAGAAACAAAAAAATTGATTGAAGCCATGCTTCGATTCGAGGCTGATCAGCAAGCTGCGAGGAACGCGAATGAAAAGTCGTTCTCCAGTCGTGACACATCCGAGACGAGCGCGCAACAGCCTGGAGGCCTGATCAAATTTCCGAAGCTAGAGGAGTATCTTGCGGATTCGGCTGAAGCACTTGGTTACGTCACCAGTTCCGAGCCTGAATATCGCTACGGTGTCATGGCAACTGTGTATCCTGAAAGTTGGAATGACGAAGACGACGAATCGATGGATGTGGAAAAAGAAGCCACCGATAGCAAACAAACAACGATGATAATCGCGTTGGGTCAGCCCCAAGATTCGGTCGCTACCTATTCAGCGATTGCTTCATGGCTCTATTCTCAAGACGCAGAATCAGTTTCGATAAACTATGAACGCGTCGTTTTATCGGCTGAACAGCTCACGACCAAATGACGACCTCTATCGTAGCTACCGCTGCCAAGCGGTAGATGTCGAGCGGTAGATGCAAGCTTCACTGTCTCGCTGGTTGGTCTCTCCAAAGGACATTGCGATTAAGTTCTCGGTAAAGACGTCGACACGATCATATGGAGTTCAGTTCTTCAACGCAGTTGGACGGCGTAACATCAGCTTTCGCGACAAACAGTGCCGCTTGTGTACAATGCAATAGTTAAGTTTATGCCCTACACACGCCGCTTTGCGCTGTTATGCGGCACGAACTAACGAAAGTCACGAGCGAACACCATGAAGTGAAGCCGTCTACATCATTAGGACCACTCAAGAAAGCGCCTCGTTAGAAGAATCTGTGGGGCGATTCTATAACTTCTTCGACGGTGAGAACGACGAGAAGATCTCACGTGGTGAGTTAGCTAAGGCGGCTGGCGTGTTCACCGCGGGCATTCAGGGCATCCCGGGCTTTAAACTTTCGCCGCATCCGCGACTAAAACCAACTACTACGCTTGTTTGGCTATTCAGGA
>CAYWNG010000629.1:0-4061 GCA_964458685.1 uncultured Pirellulaceae bacterium | reverse complement strand
ATCATCTTTGCGAAAACTGTCTGTTTAGGCTTCGTTGATTTGCCTGCTCTCCGCAGCGTACCCTAAAGATGTTGCGTCCCAAAAGTTCCTTGCGAGGCTCGACGATCGATGCGAGTTGTCGCTTCAGAAATAGTTCGATTCAACTAACAACGAAAGTTTAACCATGACAAAAAGAGACTGGATGATTGGGAGTTTGTTTTCGAGTTCTGCACTCGGAGTTTTGCTTCTCGGTGGATGCAATCCTAAAGACAAGCCGAGCGATGCAGACTCAAAGAACTCTCCATCTGCGATAGCGCAGTCGAGCAAAACTGGTACGTCCAAGGCTTCTGAGGCATCGCCCCCTTCGGACACTACGCCGGAATCTGATGCCGAACACGGGCACAAAGCAGGTGCACATGGCGGAATCATGGTTTCCCTTGGCCGGGACAGCTATCACGTTGAAGCTGTTGTAGAAACAGACGGCACAATTCGCCTCTACACGCTTGGTAAAGATGAAACACGCGTCATTGATGTCGAATCTCAATCACTGAAAGGCTTTGTGAAAGGAGATGGCGACACTGATTCCAAGAGCATAACGTTCGAGCCCAAGCCTCAAGATGGCGATGCGGAAAATAAGACATCGCTGTTTGTTGGGAAGTTGCCCAGTGAGCTTGTTGGTCGAAAACTTGATGTGACCATTCCTAACATCCGAATCGACGGAGAACGATTTCGACTGGGTTTCCAGTCGGGGCAAGAGTCGCATGGTGAATCACCTGCGATGCCCGACAAAATAGCGAATGAAGCCGAAAGGGACCTCTACCTGACCCCCGGCGGCCATTACACAGCAGCAGATATCGCTGCTAATGGAAACGCAACAGCATCGCAAAAGTTCAAAGGAATCAAATCTGCACATGACATGAATCCCAAGTCAGGTGATCGCATCTGCCCGATCACTAAAACTAAGGCAAACCCCAAGTTTTCCTGGATCATCGCCGGCAAGTCCTATGAGTTCTGCTGTCCACCGTGTATCGACGAGTTTCTGAAAACCGCTAAGGATTCAACTAATTCTTTGCCCGATCCTGATTCTTTTGTGAAGTAGTTGGGAGGTGATTCTTGAGTACCCTAAAGAGCTGCTATTTCAGCCTATTGATGTTGTGCGCGAGTTCAATGTGCGTCGCTCATGAAGGCCACCAGCCACTTCCTACCAAAGGCGTGCAAGTCGATACAAATCGAGGATATATCACTTTATCCGCACAAGCTCGCCAAACGATAGGGCTTGAAACTGCTGAAGTCTCGGTTGGCGAGGTGTCTTCACGCCTGTTCGCTTATGCCGAAACCATCGCACCTTGGAGTGCGAAAGCGTTTGGTTCAGCGCAGATCTCGGGACGCATCACGAGACTGTTTGTACGGCCCGGCGATAGTGTTACGAAGGATCAAGTCGTCGCTGAACTTTCAAGTCGTGAACTGGAATTGCTACAGGTTGAGTTTAGCCAAGCCAAGATGGAGCTCGCACTCAACAAGCAACTACTCGATATGACAAGGCCGTCCGCCAACGCAGGTGCGGTTCCGATGCAGCGATTGCTCGAGTTGGAAAATGCGTATCAACAGAGCGTGAACAGCGTCGCAATTGCTCGGATTCGCGCGAAGACTCTGGGAATCGATGCAAATCAACTTGAGCAGATCGATCAGCAGCAGCCGATTCGACATTTGGTTCGTTCGCCAATCGCCGGTAAAGTGGTCCACTCGGACTTGTCGGAAGGTAAATTTGTAGATGCTTTTGAACATCTTTTCGAAATAGTTAACAGCGACGAAACATGGGTGAGGCTGCAAATACTCGAGAAGGACCTATTCAACGTTTCGATCGGCCAGAGGGTGTCTTTAGAGTTTGCCGATGGGACGGTGAAGATTGAAGGAAAAATTGATCGAATTGATGCTGGAATGGAGCCCAAAACGCAAGTCGGCTGGGCTTGGGTTACCGTTTCCGATTCGGCCCTGGTTCCCGGCTTAGTGGGTAATGCCGTGATACACACCACCGCAGCAAAGGATCGGATCGCGATTCCAGCCGGTTCTGTGTATAGCGACGGACTTCAGACGTACGTATTTGTCGAGGAAGCGTCGACTCGCAGCTCGGCAGAGTACAAAAAGCGAAACGTAACCGTCGGCTACAGAAAGCTCAGTCCAAAAGGCTCTGCGAACTCCGTAATTGAAGTAACCCACGGTGATATTTATCCGGGTGATCGAGTCGTTGTCAAAGGCGGCCATGAACTGTCGAGCCTCTTTTTTCTTGGTGTCCTCAAACTTTCGCAAGAGGACCGCAAACGGCTCGGGATCGAGACAGTCACTGCAACTCATCGACCAATCGCTAATGCAATCTCACTTTCCGCCAAGGTAACCCTACCGCCGGAAAATCGATCGGTTGCATCGTCGCAACTCGCTGGTACGATCCAATCTCATGCTCTAAGTCCAGGTAAAGAGGTTCGAGCGGGTGACTTACTGATGGAGATTGCGTCTCCTGAGTTCTACACACTTCAATTGGAACTGCTAAAAACAATGCTCGATGCCGACCTGGCCCGACAACGAGCCCAGAGAATACAGGAGTCAGGCGGTGAAGCGATCTCGCGTCGCGTTCTATTGGAAACAGCGGCGAAAGCAGAGCAGTTGGAAGGACGTGCTGAAAGCTTGAAACGGCAGTTAGCTTCCTTAGGGCTTAGTGCTGTAGAGGTCGAGACGATATCGCGTGAGAAGCAGATCCTCGATTTCTTGCCGATTCGAGCCGCCATTGATGGCAAGTTAGTCTCTTGGGTAGGAACATTGGGAGAAACGGTTGTTGCCAATCAATCGCTGGTAGAAATTCATAATCTGAATTCAATTTGGATCGAAGCCTATCTGCCAACTAAACTTCGAAACCAAATCTCTATCGAGAGCTTTGGGCAAGCTTCGGTGCTCTCTAACGACAATGTCCGATTTCCAGTTCGGGTAACTCGAATCGGACCAGTTGTCAGTGAGACAACGAGGACACAGCGGATTTGGCTTGTGCCTAATCTCAATCCTCCCCCGTTATTTCAGCAAGGGGGAACCGATCACACTTCGTCAAAGCAACACATTGGCAGGCTGCGTGATGGAACGCAGCTCACCGTACTGATCAAATCCTTAGATGGACCATCTGCATTGGTTGTACCAACGGAAGCAGTCCTGCGCGACGGCCTTAACGCGTTTGTGTTTGTGCAGATGGCTGATGATTATGTCGAGCGTCGTCGAGTGGCCGTGGGGCGTGCTGACGGAGAGTTCATAGAAATCACTAGCGGCGTTGCTGCGGGCGAAGCCGTGGTCGCCGCTGGTGGTCGAGAATTACAAACGGCCTTTGCATCTTTGAGGTAATCAATTGCTCGACGGAATCATACGCTTCTCATTACACAATCGAGCGATCGTCGCTATCGCGTCCCTTATGGCGATGGTTGTTGGCGTATCGCTATTGCGAACGATGCCTGTCGATGTGTTTCCGGATCTCAACAGGCCAACTGTCACCATCATGACAGAGGCCCCAGGACTAGCGCCGGAAGAAGTCGAGGTGCTGGTAACTCGCCCAATTGAGTTACTCCTTAACGGTGCTACTGGTGTCAAGCGTGTGCGATCCTCCTCCGCGATCGGCCTTTCAATCATTTGGGTCGAGTTCGATTGGGGAACAGATATCTTTATCGATCGCCAAATCGTCAACGAGAAACTTCAACTTGCACAGTCGAAGCTCCCTCCCGGTACGAATCCAACGTTAGCTCCAATTTCGTCCATCATGGGCGAAATCATGTTGCTGGCTCTTCGAAGTGATGCCCCTGCATTGACTCCCGCGGAAGCTGATGCAAAGGCGATGGAATTACGCACTCTAGGCGAGTTCACCGTTCGCAATCGATTGCTCGCAGTCGAAGGTGTATCGCAAGTCTCGGTGATGGGTGGAATCCTTCGCCAGTATCAAGTGCTCACATCCCCTTCACGCCTTGCGGCTCGCAATGTCACACTCGCTCAGCTTACGGATGCAGCAACGAAAGCTAATGTGTTAGCTGGCGGTGGCGTCATGAATCGCGGCGATA
>CAYWNG010000628.1:0-4070 GCA_964458685.1 uncultured Pirellulaceae bacterium | reverse complement strand
CCTAGACTTCCCTTGGGAACCAATAGCTATGTGATGAGCGGCTATGATGCGTTTCCAACCGTCAAAGTTTGGATATTGTCGCGGTTTATCCTTTGGCTTCCCATCGGTGCGATGGCAATACTCATTACGACGCTGGCTCTGAACATTGCTGCCTTCCGAACACCGACCAGCTTTGTGTTTCTCTGTTCGGCGATCATTGCGGTGGCGCTACTGTGGCCCGATCTCAGTCTTCTACTCGGACAAACCGCCATCGCCTCGATTGGCTTGGTCATGTTGATCTGGATCACCCAAGCTGCAGTGCAAACGAAAGTCCGTCGTCGTAGCGTCTTTACCACTCGTCCAATTACAAACACAGAACTGAGCGATCATCAGCATACCGGCACCCGCTCTGCTCGCAGCCAAGGCAGCGCAGATCGACCGTCGGGCGTAGGAGTGGAGTGATCCTACTATGCTGAAACAGTTGCTTCAATTCGCTAGTCTATTTGTGGCCCTTGTGGCATGCACTTCTGTCGCATGCGCTCAAAGTCGTAACGACGACTGGGAGATTGGTAAAGTCTATGTTCCGGAAGACAATCCGGAGATCTTCAATGCCTTTATCCCCCGCGATTTTTGGCCTATCGAACTGAAGGAACTCAACGAAAAGCTAGAGCTCCATCAACAGCAGATGCTGAAACAGGAACTCAATCCAGTGGTTCTTGAGTCGGCCATTTATGTTGCCACCGTAAATCGAGAGCTGATTCTTTCGGATAACTCGTATTGGAAGTTCTCCGGCTTTTCCTCCAGTGGCCTCGTTCGTGTTGGGCGCGTTTCTTTCGCGCTACGCGATGCCAAAGGTAATCGCGCTGAACAGCCTCAATTGTCCTCGGTCAATCGCTTTGATACCGAAGGACTGATCGAAGTAGAATCTAACAACCTTGAGAATCCACTTTGGTTCGGATTCCAGTTAGCTCCAGAAGTCGAAGAGAAGCGCCGCCTGTTTTCCTTTGAATTGCCGAGAGCCAAGTTGGGGTCGATGTTGATCTCGGCCGATTCAAATCTGGTGTTAACCTCCGAACAAGTAGTAGTTGAGCCGGTTGCGAATCCTAAAGATGTGTTGGGGGACCGCTGGCCTCCATCGCTGGAGCCTCGGCTACAGCCACGACAAACTTGGTGGCATGTCCATCTGTCCGGCGTGACCAAGTTTGAATTGGCGATCAGCGAAAGCGTGGTTGACCGAGGACACTCGTTTCATCATGCGATTTCTAGCTGTACGATCAATCATCTGATTGGCCCTGATTCCATCACTAGTAACGCTACATTTCAATTGGCCAGCGAAAGCGGCGGATTGCCCATTCAGCTTAAGCTGGACCCAAGTCAGCGAGTACGATCGCTGACCGTCGATGGCAAGGTTGCAACCTGGAAGGCTGTCATCGCTGAAGAAAAATCGCACTATGTACAACTGTCGACTGTGAATCTCTCCAAGGGTTCTCGCATCGAGATTCAGACAGTGGCAAAACGTGACAAGCCTCTCGACACCGCGGTCAAGGTTCCAAAGGAGAATGCAAGCCAAGCCCCTCGGCAGCACACAATTGCCTTGCCCGGAATTGAGATCGCGAACTCGTTTGTTCTTTCGGGCACAACGAACGTTAGCACAGATAACAGCATCGAACTAATTCAGGTGCTACCCGAGAATGGGCCTCGAACAGTTGGCTCATCACATGTTCATTTTAGTACCGTGGGAGAGAAGTGGCAGTCGCAGTGGAGTCGCCAGCCTGGTCGCGATCAAGCCGTAGTCGCGGATCGCGAAGAGCGATGGGTTGCAAACTCACTTTGCCGACTGGCTGTCCAGACCAGCACGATCTCTGCCACCGTGAATACCGTTTTGACGGGATCGAATCTGAGATCTAACGAAGTTCGAATTCCAATTCTCAAAGGCTGGAGCGTTGATCGAATTCGATTTCCCTTCGATGTCTCTGGAAAGGTACGGTCTGGGATCATAAGTTCCCAAGCAGGAGATGAGATCGTACTGGGTTGGCAGGGTCGCCCCGATAATTTTGAAGTCTATATGGAGGTTACAGCTAGTAACTATTTGCCTGGTCAAACAGAAACACTCAGTATCGAGAATCCTCGCGTACTATCGCTGCCTCAGGCCTCCTCGCCGATGTACTACCTCATTGAGGACTCAAACAAGTTCCGACTTCGCGGATCACCCAGTCTACTGTCGATGTCCGTATCAAGGCGAGACTTGTCGTCATGGCAGCAGCAACTGCTCGGCGAGAACGATACAACGCTCTATCGAGACCTATCCAGCTCGCAGGATAAATTCGTGTTTGACGCCTACGGAGATCGAGCCTCACTCAGCTTGGCATCGATATTCGAGAACACTCCCAACGGCAGTTATCGATTGAATACGATTTTGAGCATCGCTCCGGCCAATGGCAACTTGGATCGCATTCAACTGAGTCTGCCCAACGGTGAGAAATTGGGCGATTGGTCGTTCGAGTATTCCAGCAACAGTGACGCGGGCATTCCGATACAGCCTAAAGTACTGCGATCGGAACCCAGCACGGACTTGATTGTCGAGTTGCCACTCCCCATGGCAGCCTCTTCGCCGTTCCAGGTAATCGCTTCGCGGATTTGGAATGCGCAAGAGCCCAAAGATGCGAATCGATCCGAGTCCATTGCGATCCCGATGATTAGCGCGAATGATTTTGCCTTGGTCGATTCAGTAATCCTGCTTCCTTCGGAATTGGCGAATTTCTCTGAAACTGAAGAGCTTGAGTTGTTGCCGTCTGTGGGTTGTTGCAACGCTGACACGATGGACCTGATCAACAAGATTCGCGATAAGCGTTCGACCTTATTGATCGATTCATGGGTCACTGCGCGACTGGAAGGCAATCAAGCACGCTATCTGGGCTTGAAGGCGACTCGCGCGGATCGAACCGAAAATTGGATTTGGAATCAATCACTTAGGCATGTGGTGACTTCATCCGGACAAATTCGACACAGTTTATCGATCGATCTTCAGCCCAGTGGTAACCAGTCGTTGAAGATAGGCGTTCCAACGGGCTGGTCATTGTTGTCCGTCAACATCAATGGCGTAGCATCAAACCAGTATTCAAGTGAACAAGGAACGCTTGAGTTCTTGAATCTGGGCTCGCAACGGATCAGCTTGGAAGCTGTTTTCGAAAGCCATATGGATGTCTTGAGTTGGTATTCGCGATTCGGATTGGAGCGCCCCGAGTATGACGTTCCGGTGCTTCAATCGAGTGAAGTGCTCAGCATTCCACCGGCCTATGCGTTCCTTTCTACATCTCTGTTTACGGAGTCCCCAATTTCGAACGGCGTCAACTTCTGGCCAGCCAGTTGGTGGAAATTGTTGAGCCCTGACAACGATACCTCAGCAAAACGTAGTATTCATTGGAGTAAGCTTGAAGTGGCTTCCGGCTCTGAAGAAGATTCTTCTCAGTTCCAAGTAATGCACCGAGCCACGCTGGCCTCGTTAGTCGCTGTTTCTCTGTTGATACTATCTGTCGCAGCTTGGATACTCTTGCACCGCTGGGTTCGCTTGTGGTGGTGGAGCTGCGTTGTCGCGGGTTGCTGTGTGACTCTTTTGAGTGGTCCAGCTACGGCGATCGCGCAGCTTGCGCTGCTGGCTTTGATCCTTGGGGCATTCGCGCGTATGGTCGCCTTCGTCGCACGCAAGCCGAAGTCTCTTCCCAAACGATCTCCGTTAAGCGGGGCACGTGCGACCATGACAGGGATCTTTCTACTTTGCTGTATTTCGCAAAGTTGTCCGGCGCAATCCTCGGATATCGATCTGAAGCAATCCAAGGTCGATGAAAAACGAATCTTTGGAGTCATCATTCCCTACAACGGTTCGGTGGATTCTCCAGGCGAATACGCTTACATTCCCAAAGAGCTTCGCGATCTACTGCCAGGCTCGACGACTACCCCTGCACCAAAACAGATCGAGCCCAAGATTGTTTCTGCCAGTTTGGTGATGAAGCTGCGACAGGACCCACGAGATGTTTCTCCGGTCCATGAATTCAACGTTGAAATGAAGTTGCAGATTTACGACACGAACAGTT
>CAYWNG010000627.1:3367-4072 GCA_964458685.1 uncultured Pirellulaceae bacterium | reverse complement strand
GTGAAGAAGTCGACGCAATTTCGGGCGGAGTTGTATCGAAGTCGCCTGTTCTCGGTTTTGGTCTTTTTGCACAAGCAACTTGACAAGGCGCCGCCATGCAATCCATGAATCAGCTACCCATGACGTTCCGCAGTTTGTTTTGTATTGGTGTACTATCTTTCATTTGCAGCAACGCGATTTCGCAGCAGCCTTACGCGCCGTCGCAAGCTTTGCGAACCGATCCAACGAGGATTAGCACTGGTTGGAAAGCCTCGAAGCCCAACTCCGATCCGGCTCAGCCAACTATTCGCACAACTAAGTACCAGCAATTTGGCGACATGCCCAATCTTGTCGGCGGTGGTATGTCCGGACAAAGCATGAATCAGCAGGCTGATGCGCTCGCTGGTTCCTTGAACGATCTTCGACCCGTTACGCCTTCGAACGTAGCACCTCCTAACAATTACGACCCAAATTACGATGCGAATGTCATGCCGCAAGGAGCTCCCAGCCTGGGTGGAGCTTCGCCTGCTGGCTTCAATCAAAGTGGAATGAATCAAGGGAACTATGCAGGTGGTAATCCAGCTTCGGTGACTCCTCCTCCGATGAACAACTCATCGTTCAACAACAATCCACAGATGCAAAGTTACGATCCCAGGCGCGAGGTGAGCTTGGGAGGTAACAATAGTCGCGTGCTGCCTAATCAGTATTCCGGCTATGACTCGCAAC
>CAYWNG010000627.1:0-3357 GCA_964458685.1 uncultured Pirellulaceae bacterium | reverse complement strand
AATATGCCTCAACAGATGGGCGTCCAGCAACGCAGTATTCCGGCATCGATGGCTAACTACCAAGCTGGACAGAATTCGGTGCTTCCAAGTGGGATGCCTAATGGGATGCCTAACCAGTATCCCAACCAAAACCCAAATCAATTTGGTCCCAATGGAACACAGCTACGCAATACTCCGCCAGTAACAACGGGGTTGCCCTACGTGACTCAAGGACAGAACTTTCCAACATCGCCCTACCTTGGTCCTCGAAATGTTCCGTTCTACTACACAAGCTCTCAGCGAACGGTCCCCGTCAGTACAGCGCAGGGACCGGTCGGTGGCGCAGTGTTGCCTCAGTACGCACAGCCGAATCCGCAGGCCAACGTTTTGCCCAGTGCTCAAATGAACGGGGCTCAGCTCAATGGGGCTCAGCTCAATGGCGGACGACCTGGTGCGGGCGTCTATCCCACGAACTACGCTCAGCAATGCGGACCTGATGGAGCAGCCGTTGGAGCCTACGTACCACCGACCTACACGCCGAACTGGAATCCATCGCTCTACTCGTCGAATAACTCGGGCTATCGACCGCTCATTTCACTCGGGCAGGAAAACTATAACGTGCAGCTCGGCCGAGGCCTCTTCGGGCAGCCCACCGTCTATGTGCCAGGGCAGTATGTGCGAAACTTCTTGAGGTATATCTCCCCCTAAGCCATTCTCGCTGAAAACTGCAATTCAAAGCACAGCGAACTGCTGGCGGAAATTGACTAGTCGCATAAGTCTCTTGGTGCAATTCGCAAGTTCCGAGGGCGTCGGGGTCTAGAAAACCAAGATTGCCTTTGGAATTTAACAAATTCAGGGTGGCTAGGATACAGCGTCCGCTTCGCGTAACATATTGGCTCAGGCAAGTCGGCCTTTTTGATGCCCGAGACCAATGGAGCGCGGTTAATGCGTAATACGAAAGAGCTGTTCACAACGATCTCGTCCGAATTGCATAAGATTTTTGTGGGACAAGATGAACTAGTTTTGTCGACTCTTGTGGCGCTTTTCTCTGGCGGTCACGTGCTGATCGAAAGCTTGCCAGGAATGGGAAAGACGCTTTTTGTTCGTGCCTTAGGCCGAGTCTTGAATTGCCAGTTTGGTCGAATTCAGTTCACGGCGGACTTGATGCCCAGCGACATTACTGGGGCACCGCTATTGGACATGCGAACTTCCGAATTTCGATTCCGCCCTGGTCCAGTCTTTACTCAGTTGCTTCTTGCCGATGAAATCAACCGTGCTCCCGCGAAGACTCACGCTGCTCTGCTTGAGATCATGCAGGAGTATCGTGTTACCGTAGATGGTACGTCTCATCAACTGCAACGTCCGTTCTTGGTAATGGCAACACAAAATCCGATCGAGAGTGAGGGCACCTACAACCTCCCCGAAGCACAACTCGATCGTTTTATGTTCAAGGTCGTCGTAGGCTATCCCAATGAAGCAGAAGAGTCGCGAATTCTGATGCTTCACAGTCAACAGATCGATCTCAATCAACGCATGGAGGCTGAACTGCAACCAATCACCAATCCAGAAGAGATTCTCTCGGTCATCAAGAATAATGCTCTGATTCGCGTCGAGCCGCAACTGGTCCAGTACATCAATCGAATTGTTCGGCAGACTAGAAATTGGCCGAGCTTCCATCTTGGGGCATCGCCGCGAGCCGGGTTAGCCTTGGTACAGGGAGCGAGAACTTTAGCTGCCTTCCGTGGTCGCGATTTTGCAATTCCAGATGATGTGGTGGATATCGCCCTTCCAGCCTTGCGACATCGTGTGATCATGAACGCGGAAGCTGAAGTTGAAGGCTTGAAAGTCGACAACGAACTGCTTCAACTGCTCAAGAGTATCGAAGTTCCCAAAGGCATCGGAACTGGCACTGGAAGCATTGCGGCAACCAAAGTCGATGTGATCGGCGAGGTCCTCAGCTAATGAAGGACGCTTTGGCGGCAAGCAAAGACCATTTGTCGATCCTGGAATGGGGCATTACTCCGTGGACGGTATTGCTGCTGTGCGCCTTGCCGTTGTTGATTTTGATCGGTTTTGGCATCTATCCCACTCGGCGAACAGCGCTCTTAACTGCGATACCATTTGTGCTCTCGTTGCTTGTTCCCTGGGCTTGGGACTGGTACTGGATCGTTCCAGTTGCGGCCGGAGGACTTGTGATCTTCTTTTGCGCCTTAGACCTAGTGCTCTTCCTAACTCTGGTCCAGATTCGCCAAGTCAAAGTGACACGGCAGCTTCAGCGAGTCGCCTCGCTGGGAAATCACCACAAGGTTGAAGTCTCGCTGGACAATACTGGATCGACTTCGATCCATGCGATTATTCGCGATGACACGCTGGCAGGCGAATTGTCGATTACGCCCGCCTCGCATCAAATCTGGCTTAAGCCCAAGAAGCGGACAACGCTGGAGTTTAAAGTACTGCCAAGTCGTCGAGGCGATTTCTTGCTGCAGTATGTTTACGCTCATTTTCTTTCGTTGGTTGGACTTTGGGTTCGCAATCATCGATTTCCGTGTGAGTCGCATTTGCACGTTTACCCCAACATCAAGCAACTTGGCGAGTACGCCTTGCTGGCTCGCACGAATCGGCTGAGTCAAATTGGTGTCCGTCGAACGCGAAAGGCTGGGCAAGACAATGACTTTGAACGTCTTCGCGACTACACGCAAGACGACAACTACCGCCATATCGATTGGCGAAGTACAGGTCGTAGACAAAAGCTAACGGTAAGGCAGTTTCAGACCGATCAAAGCCAGCGAGTGATCTTCATGCTGGATTGCGGACGGATGATGACAAACGAGTACCAAGGTATGAGCCTGCTTGACTACGCGCTCAACAGCATCCTCATGCTCAGCTACGTAGCCTTGGATCAAGGCGATTCTGTGGGCATGATCTGTTTTTCCGACCGCATCAACACTTATGTGCCCACGGCGGGTGGCAAAAAGCAGATGAACCGTATCCTGCATGGAGGCTTTAATCAGTTCCCATCTCTGGTGCAATCGCGGTTCGATGAAGCGTTCTTGTATCTGTCGACTCACTGCCGTCGACGTTCTTTGGTTGTGCTGCTGACGAATGTGATTGATCAAGTCAATGCAGATCAGATACAGAACTACATGCAGAACTTGAACGGCTGTCACTTGCCGCTGCTGGTCCTTCTGCGAGACCATCGCGTTTTTGATGCTGCTGATCATCCCACGGCTGACCCCAGCGTGCTGTACCGCAGTGCCGCTGCTAGTCAATTGCTAGTTTGGCGTCATCATGTGCTTCAACGACTGCGAGCCCGTGGAACGTTGACTCTCGACGTGTTTCCCGAAGATATGACCGCACGGATGGTCAATCAATATCTTG
>CAYWNG010000626.1:0-4073 GCA_964458685.1 uncultured Pirellulaceae bacterium | reverse complement strand
TCTTGATTGCCCTCGCTTCATCGGGAAAGGCGGCGATCAAGTCGAGCTGAAATTGTTTGGGATCATTTGCTATTTCAAAGGTGAAATCAGCAAACACAAAGCGATCTGTAGTCGGACTAATCTTGTGCCACTCTATGCCACCGCCTGTGACCAAATCCATCATTTTGCGAGTTTGGAACCCTGGGATCATTTGTCCTATGTAGTGAACGCCTGGGTCCCACTCGTAGCCTTTTCTTTGAAATGCATGCGTAAATCCTCCAAGCTTGAAGTGCTTTTCAAGTACCAAGACTTTCTTGCCTGCAACTTGAGCCAGGATGCTTGCGCAGGTTAGCCCACCCATTCCTGAGCCGACTACGATCACGTCAAATGTCTTGGCATGAGCGGCCTGTGTCGTCGGTCGAATCGTGCTCTGACGTAAGACAGGCGTGCGAATGCCTGATTGCTCTGGAGCTTCATTTAGTTGCATGGTTCTGGTCCTTAGGCGCGTTCGAGAAGTGACGCAACCATTTCATGTACGTTCTAGGAATGGATGAAGAGGTGCCGCAGGTTGGTATGCTGGGGCAAAACGATTGATGTATTCGTTCGTGTCCGGTTGTTTGGGCTTGAAAAATGGGAAGCGATGGAGGGCCAAGTAGCCGCAAGGAACCATGAACAATGCTTGAAAGGTTGCTCCAATGACACCAGCGGAAATGCAGATCGCCAATGGTGGCCAGAATTCGCCACCTGCGAGATACAGTGGCAGGAAACCTGCTAAGGTTGAAACGCTAGTCAAAAACACGTGTCGAGAACTCTCGAAGACGACTTCGATGATTCGCGATACGGAGCCCAGTCTGGCTCGCTGATCGGCTTGAATGGCTGCCAGGATGCACAAGGAATCGTTCACTGCCACACCTTTCATCGCGACGGTTCCTAGAATTGCCATGAATCCAAACGGCAGCCCGGCAAGCCAAAGCGCTCCAATGCTAAATCCGACGGAAGTGAGTGCGATAAGGCAAACCAGGGACGCAAGGCGGAACGAATTCGTAGATAGAATCAAAGTGGCGACAAACGCGACACCGAGAAGGATCGCGTAAGCCATCAAATTGCCGATCGCGGCTTCTTGTTCGCCAGCGGCACCCTTGTATTTGATTTCGTAACCCTCGGGTAGTTTGAACCCAGACTCGCTAAGCCTGCGTTTGAAGTCTTTGAGCACGGTCGCGGGCAGCGTACCCGCTGGCACAAATGCTTGAATCTCGTTACATCGTTCTCCATTTTCGCGGAGAATGCCACCGGAAACTTGTGCGAGTCGAATGCTAGAAATGGCGCTGACCGGAACCCCTTGATGCGACTTGTTTACGCTAACCAATCGTTCTTGCAAATTGAGAGAAAGCACATCATTCAGGTCTCGGCGGTTTTGTTGAGGCATGCGAACACGAATCGGAATCTCTTCGGTGCCTTCTTGAATGGACCCGCCCGTAGAACCGTCAAGAGTGAAACTCAAGATCTGTGCAATCGAGGTCGAGTCATAGCCCGCAAGGTAGGCCGCTTGATCGTCAATGTCGATCATGGCTTTGGGGATAACTTCTTGCATCTCAGAACGGGTATGGGTAACCAAAGGGGTTTGGCTGAGTACCAACCGAATCTCTTCACCCAGTTGCTTTAATTGCTGCAGGTTGTTTCCTAGAACGAGGATTTCGATTGGGGCAGAGAATGGAGGCCCCTGTTCTAATTGTCGAACGACACAATGAGCCTGTGGAAAATTTTCAATGACGTTTGCCTGTAACGACTTGATTGCGTTCTGAACGTCTTGGTTGGAGCGGCATTTTACAAGAGCCTGGGCAAAATTGGGGAGGTTTGATTTGTCTGGAATGATGTTGTAATAGAATGCTGGGGCGCTCTCCCCGAGAAACCAATGCACCTCTTGGATTCTTGGGTCTTTTAACGCTTCTTGTCGAATCTCCCTTGCCAAAGCCTCTGTCTCCGCCATGCTTGCGTTGGCTGCTAGTTCGAGTTGAATTTGGAACTGATCTCGATCTGCGGGAGGGAAGAACTGCTCTTCTAATAGTGGCAACAGCATGAAACCTGCGAACGGAATGATGAGCGTCAGCAGCAGTCCCAATCTTGGAAAGCAAAGCAACACGCCGAGAATGCGTCGCAACAGAATCTCAGGCAAGTGAAACGGGTTGATCAATGGATTGTGCTTCGACCTGTGCCCTTTAAGAAGGACCTTTGCCAATGCGGGAACGACGGTCAGCGAAAAACCGATCGAGATAACGACGGCCAGAATCGTCGAGACAGCAATCGTACCAACAAACTCGCCGGTTGCTCCTGGCATCAATGCGATTGGAGCAAAGGACAGCACTGTAGTGAGCGTTGAGCCGATCAATGGAACTGTTAGAAATCGGCAGCATTCGACAATTGCTTGGTTGAGCTCTTTTCCATCGCTCAGTTTGCGTTCAATCTCATCGGTCACCACAATGGCATTGTCGATAAGCAGCCCCATCGCGATTACAAGTCCAGATATGGACATTTGATGGAGTGGAATCCCCATGAACATCAACATGCCCAACACCAGCAAGCATGTTAAAGGCATGGTAACGCTCGTTATGATGGCGCTGCGCCACCCCAGGAATATAAGCGTGGTTAAGTAGACCGCAAAACCACCAAGCAGGAAATTGCTTAGCAGTTGAGAGAATCGGTATTCCACATAAGGCATTTGATTGAAGATCACATCCAGTTCGACGCCCTCGGGCAGATCTTTGCGAAACTGTTCAAGCACCTTGGTTGCTTCTTGGTTCCACCAATCGATTCGGGATTCATCGCGAACTTGTGCACCCACGACAATGCCGGGAAGATCCGCGATGATGGCCTTTGCTGGTGGTGGATTAGGAGTGCCGCGCTGGATCGTGGCGATGTCGCCCAATTCAACAATGGCTCCGTTAGCGTCTTTGCGGATCGGGGTTTGTGCCAAACGTGTAAGAGTTTCCAGACTACCAGACACTTCAATCGCTAAGTCTGCCGACGATCCTTGAACTCGGCCAGCCGGTAGCTTCGCATCAAAGCCCGCGATCTTCTCCGAGATGTC
This sequence comes from uncultured Pirellulaceae bacterium, assembly GCA_964458685.1. Taxonomy (GTDB): domain Bacteria; phylum Planctomycetota; class Planctomycetia; order Pirellulales; family Pirellulaceae; genus Aureliella. The sequence goes on along the minus strand of CAYWNG010000626.1, from coordinate 1,009 downwards.
TGACGCTGATAAGCCAAGGCCGTTCGCCGCTTCTGGATCCAATTCCACAACGACCTCTTCTTTCGAGTCGCCAAAGAGCGTGGTTTTTTCGGTAGCAGGTATTTGATCTAAGCGTTCCTGGAGACGCTTGGCCAGTCTGCGAAGCAGCGAATAACTGGGCGGCGAAGCATGGGACCATTTGAGAGCGACCAGCAAGGCATTGGCTTTTGCATCGAGCTCCTCCAAGTCAGGCTTCAATGATGAGGTTGGCATCTTGAGATAGGCAGCGTCCATACGTTCACGGACTTTGGCCCAGGCATTGGGGACATCCGGTTTACGAACCTCATCGCGAAGCTCGATGATCACCAGAGAAACGCCTGGCCGACTAAAGGAGAAAACCTCTTTAATTTCCGCCAGATCGCTCAGTTCTTCCTCAATCTTTCGAGAGATTAATGACTCGATTCGCTCGACTGTCGCGCCCGTAAAGACGGTTGTAATCGCGCCAAAGCGAGGTGTGAGAATCGGGTCTTCGATCCTCGGCAGCGTGATCAATGCCATGATGCCCGACGCGATGGTCAGCACCATGGTCATCACGACCAAGCGAGGATTGTTGAGATACCACTCAGTAAAGTTCACTCGGCGGCTCCTTGAAGTTGGACCGCATTGACCGCTTCCGAGAGATTGCCAACCGGACTCCCGGTAGCTCTCGCTGGTGCTTTTCTTTTTACTTGCTGACCCTGAGTCAAGCGTCGAATGCCTGATGATACGAGCTGTGTTCCAGCATCGATGGTTCCTCGTACAAAGGCTCGCTCTGAATCAACCTGAACGACTTCGACTTCTCGCCGTTTCAGAACAAAGATCTCAGCGTCGTCTGTCGGCTCAAGCGATAACAGTGCCCAAAGCCCCTGATCGCCTTGAGTCAAGGCAGCCAACGGCACCCAAAATCCAGTGAGGTCGAACTTACGAGACAGGTTGATCTTGGCAACTTGACCAAACAGCGAGTTGTCCAAATCACTGCCCTGCAGTTCTA
>CAYWNG010000625.1:0-4076 GCA_964458685.1 uncultured Pirellulaceae bacterium | reverse complement strand
CCCACTAACACGAACCCTAAGAGAATCAACGATTTTCTTAGGGTTTTGTTGTTTCTGGCTGCCATCGACAGACTGGCTAAGAGTGTCAGAACGTGACTCTAAAGGACAGCCTGGGACTGAGACGCTCGCTGTGTAAACCGATGGTATTCCGACTATATTGAATACGGCACGACAGCACCAATCATGACATCAAGTGGCCGAACCAAGAAGCATTATGATGGAACGGAAGGCAGGTTCGTTCTGTTTTGGTGGCAAATGAAGCGAGCCAAGGTAGTTGGATCGCTGATCGCTCGTGAAATGGCTTCGAAAGTAGTTTTATGGACTGGTACTCAATAAGCGTCGCAATCGTTGGCTGGCTCGTAGGTTCACTCATTGTGACAAAACTTCGGGGGAAATTGCTGTCGAAACCATTTGTAGTTCTGGTCTTGATTTGCAGCACTTTAGGCGCTGCCGCAGTACAATATTTTGTGTATCGCAGCATCGAAAGCGTTCACAGACTTTCAGGGGCTCACTTTGTTGGTGTAACGTCCTTGATGATTAAGGATGACGCTGAATTTATCAAGAAGTATCTAATCAAGTCCGATGGCTCCCAACCTGCATCCCAAGACTTGGATTGGGTCGGTACATTCAAATCAAAGGCTGAAGACATATCGGAAACGTTAGCCGCTATTCAGAAAAACTCCTACATCAGCGAGAACTACGCTGTCTGGTCGGGCGACATTGAATTTCGTCGTGGCCAACTAGACCGTCACGCCGAGCGAACCGCTATCGCAGTCGAGGGGAGGCCTCGACAAATAAATGTTAACTCGTATCTTGAGGCTCTCGACCTCACTGCGAAGTCGCTTGATAATCTCTCAAGAGAAATGCGAAGTCGTCGGCCAGCGCTCTACTACACCAACCACTAAATCCACTAAATCCACTAAATCCCAGAGCAAGAATTGTCGCGAGCCATGAAGAGCAGACGAAGGTTTGGCTATGAGAGTCTAAGACAAAACTTGCGTCGAGAGTATTGCGTTGAACTTGTGAAACTGCGATTGTTACTCGATGGCGCCCAGGGCAGAGCGCGTCGCACACTGGAAAATCGGCCATAGCGATTTTCGCATGGCAAAGCATCTAGTTTCGCAATCGACGACTACTTCGAAGAATCAGTGGATACCGTCAAGGATGTTGCGGTTCGAATGAAGACTTTTGAAAATGGTTGCATAAGCCCTCACCGCCAAAACCATCACTCTAAAGACCCCGGGTTACGCTTGGCTCGCGGGACTCGCCTCGCTCACCCGGGGCTAGGGATGTGTCGCCACTTCGTGGCTGGACAGTCGAGTTGAATGCCGAGTACGTAATGGCCCAGCTCTCGACTCTCAGAGTGTGCCGCCCATTTTTATCAAGTTAAACGCGAGCGATGGTACGCTGCTTAGGATGCTTGCGAGGGTGCATAGTGGCCGCAGAAAGCTCGGCAGGAGCCTCGCCCTCCTCGCCCTCCCGGCGATCAGCGAGAAGTGTCTTAACCTCTGCTGATGTTCGTTGCTAGTTCTATCGGGATCGCGATGCAGCCAGTCCGGCGACGGTGCTTGAGCGAGCTTCTTCGATGGCAACGCGAAGTGCACGGTCGGTCTTCGCGTTTGGACTTTCGTAGCTTTGCTTGGCTACGAAGTGTGGCTGTTCTAGCTTCAACACAGGAGTTGTTGGCTGTACACCTTGTTCGCTGATAGCTCGGCCACTTGGTGAATAGAACTTGGAAACGGTTAAGCGGATTCCGCAGTTCAGACCTTTGGTGTGGAACAAGCCTTGAACGCTGCCTTTGCCGTAGGTGGTAGTTCCGACTAGTTTGCCACGGTTGTTGTCGCGAATTGCACCAGCCAGAATTTCGCTGGCACTAGCGGACTGTTCGTCGATCAAAAGCACCAGTGGAACTTGCCAAGTACCAGAACGATGAGCGACATAGTTTTGGTTTTCGATACCGTTTTTGCCACGAGTGCTAACAATGCCGCCTTCGGTCAAGAAGCGGTCGGCAACGGCTACTGATGCGTCGAGCCATCCGCCTGGGTTGCCGCGAACATCAATGATCAGACTTTGCATGCCTTGTTGATGAAGAGTCCAAAGAGCTCGATCCAATTCATCGGCAGTGGTCTTTTGAAAGCTGCTGATCTTGAGGTATGCGACCTTGTTGTCGTTTTCGATCATGTGAGCGTCTTCAACGCTAGGCACTTCGACTCGACGTCGCGAGACAACCTTGGTGAACCGTTCCCCCGAAGCACGCTCGATCAGCAAGCGAACTTGGCTGCCTTCGGGACCGCGTAGTAAGTCGGCCGCCTTGTCAGCTCCGATGTCGGAACATACTACCGAGCCGATTTCAACGATACGATCCTCAGGAAGCAGCCCGGCTTCGCGAGCTGGTCCGCCTTGAATGACGTTTAGAATTCGCAAAGGTACAACGTGTGGTTCAAGGGCCACGCCAAGACCGACAAAGTTGCCTTCGATCTGTGATTCAACTTCGCTAAGCTCGGCGGGTGATAGGAACGCTGAGTAGGGATCCAGCAAACCGACTGCACCCAGCACAAACTGCATAATCGTTGTCGTTGGTTTAATTCCAAGTTCCGACTGAGCAATGTCGGCGGCTTGCGAGACGATGGTGCGAGCTTCCATACGTGAGTTAATGGGCTTGGCCAACGTTACTCGGTGAATGCCGGTTCGGAAGCGTTCGACGTTCTCTTTACGAGCTGGATTGACGTGAGCCTTAATGAATTCGGGTTCCATCAAAGCGACTTCCAGGTAGGCTGTGCCACCACGAACAATTTCAGTCAATTGAATGTTATCAACGTAGCTCATCTCTAGCCGAGCCAGAATCTCGGAGTAGAGGTCCAGCACAGTCGTTGGACTGGTGGTATTGATGATCTGCTCGATTGCACTATCGCTAGTACGACGAACCACATCGTGGTGAAGGCGGGCGATTTGAAGGCGACGACGCAATTGAGCTTCGCCAGGATTTTGTCGGAGGGAGGCTTCGTAGTGCTGGATCGCGTCGATCCAAGCGCTCTCGCGTTCCATTTCGATACCACGGTTGAGAGCATCTTCAACAACCGAGCTGGTTTTGGCAGGTGCAAGTGAGACTTGCTGAGCAAATGCGGGAAGAGCCAGCCAGAGGAGGGCTAGCAGGCACTGACCGAAGGCTCTTGCTGATACTACCATGGGGACTTCCGGGGGTGGTTGACTTCGTGACAACTTGAATTTTGAATCCTCGACAAACGCGGAGAAGGGAGTGCGTTTGTGATTCCTGTCCAGGCCCTTTACCCTCGTCGCGGTGGCATTGGTCTTGACTGTTTCTAGCAGTCACCATCAACCAATTAAGCCACGCGCAACCATCCATGCACGAAGTCGGCCCGAGCAAATATAGGATGCAGTTTGGTGCGGGTCAAAAAATCGCAAGGAAATTTCTGACGCTAAAACCGCTGTAGCCCCTACAGCAGCACCCCCTCGTTTCGATCACGCTTGTTTTGCCGAATATTAGGCTGCCCACTGGACCTGAGCGGACTTTCCGAGGATGCTTTTAGGGGAAAGTAGGCTGCCTTTAGACGATGATTCGACTCCGTGCCGCCTGATCCAAGATTTGCAAAAGGGCTACGTAATTCGGCCCTTTGATTTAACACACTCCCCAGACATTTACTATTGGCTCATGTTTGACTCAGTAACCCTTGCACCGCCTGACCCGATTCTTGGCTTGACCGACACCTACGCGAAGGATACGCGTTCTGGAAAAATCAATTTAACCATTGGTGTTTACCAGGATGAGAACGGCGCATGTCCCGTGCTTGAATGCATCAAGCTGGCTGGGCAAAAACTGCTGGACTCGGAGCTCACCAAGACTTACTTGGGCATCGACGGCCTACCAGCCTTTCGACAGCACGCAGTTAAACTCGCTCTCGGTGGAATTGTTGCTGAAGACCGTGTTGCCTCCGTACAAACTCCGGGCGGTACCGGCGCTTTAAAAGTCGCCGCTGACATGATCCGCAAGAATTTCGGTTCAGTGCGAGTCTGGGTCAGCAATCCGACTTGGCCCAATCACGTTGGTCTGTTCGAAT
>CAYWNG010000624.1:0-4089 GCA_964458685.1 uncultured Pirellulaceae bacterium | reverse complement strand
GAGTTCGGCTCCTGCATCGACTCTTCTCTAAAGGAGTATTTTCCTTGGAACTCCGCCTTTGCACCTTCCAGCACATTTTGAGCGATGACCCCAACTTGCTGAGTCGACCATTTATCGATATCCGTCGTCATCGTTTCATGGTGCTTGGTCCACCAATCGTCCACGAATCCCTCGACTGCTTCTCGGACGGCAGTTTGGTATTTGGCCGTATCGGAGAAGCCTGAGGGTTGTGGTACTGAAAATTCGACTCCCGCTAGAAACTCAATCGAATTCACGTATTCTGCGATGCCCGTTCGTGCGTTGTTCAGGCCAGCATGACGGACCACATAGGTCAACAGAAGCGGGATGCTGGCTTTCGACCTATACTCCCTCAGTAGCTTGCACACCGACTGTTGTTCCACCCAAGTTGATTCACTAGTAATCGCAGCCAGCCGTTGAGCTGCTCGCTCAACCTGTGCTCGATTCGGTTCGGTGGCGAGGTACGTCTGAAAATCACGATGGAGCCGATTCATCAGTGGATCATCGGCAGCAAGCTGCTTGATGGGCTGGTTATCGACGGGCTGATTGTTGACCAATGGGCCAAATTGGCGGAATTGGCCGAAGGCCGTTGGAACCCAAACCAACATCACAAGCAGAATGGCTGGTCGCATTGTTGCACTCTTCGAAGCAAACGTGAGACTTCTGCAGTCGGAATCCGATCCTCAGATCTGAGGACTCTCATCGCTTTCGGCCTATCAAGCGGATTGGCGGCTTTACCAGATTATAATATGAAGGCTGCCTAGTCCAGAATCTAGAACTCAGCAATGAATTCCGCACCATCATCGTTTTTCGAGGCTCGACACCCCTTTTTGAGGGTTGGCATTGCTCAAAAGTACTTAAAATATTTTTTAAAAGAAATATCTACCTGGAGTGAGACCATGCTTTTTGCCCGGGATTTTCACTTGGCGGGATGCCTCCGAGCTTCACTAACATCCGCATTTACAGGATGTACCGCTGTTCTAACGCCTCAGGATCCAGCGTCTAAAACATTGGCAATTTTGATCATTGCAATCGTTTTTTGTTCGCAAGCGATAGGACAACAGAAATCGGGCGAGACGAGTGGGGCAACAAAAGTCCAAGCCCTTCTCGATGATGCCTTTGCCGCAGAAATTTTGGGAAACAGCACGTCGCGTCGTGAAAAGCTGGAAAAGATCGTCTCCTCGAAGAACGAAGTTGGAAAAACCACATCCGAGGAAAGACGTCTGGCCCAGTGGTCGCTTGGGAATCTGGAGGTTGAGAAGGGCCGCTGGGTGTCCTTGGAGGATTGGATCGAAAGGCAAAGTAATAATCAAGCTCTGCGCAGGTACACGAACTTGCGAGACAACGCCACCGATTCGTTGGAGGGGCACCGTAGGCTAGGGGAATTCTGTGTTCAAAATCGACTGGCCGCTCAAGCGAGAATGCATTTCGCTCAAGTCCTAAGGTTCGATCCCAATGACAGCGTCGCTCGAAAACACCTCGGACACATTCTAGTTGGTCCGATTTGGATCTCCCCTGCACAATGGAAAATGGTGAAGAGTCGTCAGGAGTCGCTCCAGGATTCGATTCAGAAGTATCAGCGCACTTTGAATCGCATCGAGAGAGGTCTCAAGTCGGAGGACCAAGCGACATTCAAAAGAGCTGTTCAGGAACTGGAGGAAATCAGGGACGAGGCTGCGGTTCCGGCAGTCGAATTGACTTTTGGCGGCGAGCCCGAATCTGTTTCGCACTACGCTGTTGAGTGGCTAAGCAGGCGGGAAGGTCGAGAAGCAAGTATCGCGCTGGCACGATTCGGAATTTTCCATCCCGATCCGAGAATCCGCTTAGCGGCCGCTTCTTCCTTAAGAGGACGTCCGGTGGTTGAGTACGGAGCTGCGGTCGTCGATATGGCGCTCACGCCATTTAGTGCAGCAGGCAGCATTCCGATCCATTCGAGGAATGGAGACATATTGGGTTTCCAAGAAACATATCGTCGCGAAGGGGCTGAAGCCGAACAGATAATTGTGTCGCCCACGGGTAGTCAAGGTACCGGAAGTTCCCTCTCAGCTCCTCGGGATATTCAAGCCATCAACCGACAGACCGAGTTGATCAACTCGAGCATCGCATCCATGCTAACGACGGTATCCGGAGAGACAGTCTCGCCCACTGCGGAAGGCATTTGGGACTGGTGGTACCGGGAAATGGAAACTTCACGTCCTGAACGGCGTTACTTGTCGACGCACTGGTCGGATGACTTGTTAGCTGCGTATACCGAGGTCAACCAACCACGATTTCGCTCCGACGTGCCTCGCCCGCCCCCAGGGGTCAATGGTGTGGCAGCAAACCAAATTGTTTCTGCGGATGTTGCAACTCCCGAATTTCGTCAACAACAACTTTTTGCCGCTCGGATGAGCAGGTTCCGCGAGGAATTTAGTCCCGTCGGAGCTAGATCGATCAGCAGCGAATGCTTTGTCGCAGGAACCCCCGTGATGACCGAACGGGGACTTCGTCCCATCGAGTCCATTCGAACAGGCGACCTGGTCCTCGCGAAAGAGATCAAGACAGGGCAACTTGCTTTTCGCCCTGTCGTTCAAGCGACGGAACGGGAACCGGTCGCCCTCGTTCAGATTGAACTCGAAACGGAAATGCTAATTTGCACGCCGGGTCACTTGTTTTGGTTGTCTGGCCAAGGTTGGACGCGTGCGAGGGAATTGCAAGCTGGCGATGTTCTACACGGAGCCAGGGATCCTATGAAGGTCCGGTCGGTTTCCGATGCATCCTCTCAAGGCACATTCAACCTCATGGTTGAGGAGTTCTCCAATTACTTCGTCGGTAAGTCTCTTATCCTCACGCACGACGTTACAGCCCGCGAATACTGCGAAGAAACGATTCCAGGTAGGAGGTAGTAGGTTACTTCAAAGTGCCTAAACGACAATCCGATGAACCAGCCGGATGTCTTCCATACGAATCAGCGCCCTTGACGAGGATCGAACTCGCCCAAGTGCCGACCCGTCGGCAATGCCGTATTAGGTTTTTAGTCTGTAGGAGTTTTGACTGTGGGTATTGGTGGTGGCGCTTCAATAACCACAGGTTCATCTGGTGGAGGCGGCCAAGGCCAATCCTCGGGTCACCATGGCGGAGATTGAGGATACTTCAGTAGATCCTATCGAACGATTCGCCGTTGAATTGGCACACGCTACCGTCGCCCATACCAAACCACAAAGCATCTCTCTTGTCCCGATAAATGGTCCACACCGAAGTGCTGGTCAAGCCGTCCTCTGTTGTGAAGTTCGTCAGCGACTGGCCATTGAATCGCCACGCACCATTGTCGCGTGTTCCAAACCAGATGTTGCCAGCAGCGTCTTCCGCTATCGAGAATATTCGGCCGAGAGAACTGTGGGGCCCCCTTTCTCGGATGCTGAGTCCGTGCTGTTCGGTGAAGTTAGAAACGGCTTGGCCATCGTATAGCAGAACTCCGAGACCGTTATTGCCGATCCAAAGTCGTCCTTGGCTGTCTTCGAGCAGGCTGCGGACGTGAAGTCGTTCATTCTCGGGCTGGAGACCAACTGTTTTGTCGTCGATGACTGTAAAGGACTCACCGTCATATCCGAAAACACCTGGGTACGTGGCGAACCAGACTGTCCCATTCTTCCCCTTTGCGATGCTTGTGACGAGATAGGGATTCTGGGCGTCTACTCCGTCTGGAACGGGAAGGTCCAAATAGGAAAGAGTTACGCCATCATATCTATACAACCCCTGCCCATCGCGTCCTCGATGCGTTGAGTCGTCACCATGGAACCAAAGGCCCTCGGTAACCTTGGGCCAACCTCTCGCTCCGAAGAAGGTTGCAGACTTTCGCTCTTTGTTCGTCCAGATCTTAAGACCATCTGCGTCGAAGCTAGTTATTCCGTTCCCAGTTGCAAACCATATTACTCCCGGTTGGTCCTCCTGAATCGTCCGAATCTGATTATCGCTCAACCCGTCGTTTTTTGTGAAGTAACGTAACTCGTTTCCAATCGAAAGGCACACGCCTTCCTTCTGGCTTCCAAACCAAAAACGTCCCTTACTGTCCTCAAAGATGGAAATGATTCC
>CAYWNG010000623.1:0-4089 GCA_964458685.1 uncultured Pirellulaceae bacterium | reverse complement strand
GTAAAGCGGTTCCCCTTTGCAGTTTACTACGAAGTCCAGTCTGATTCTATTGACATCTATGCAATCCTAGACTGCCGCCGCGAGCCTCAGTGGATTTCAACACGACTAGATAACTCGAGAAAAAAGCGATGACTTTAGCAAAGGTCCATCTTTTTTGATTCCCAATCTAAAGAGTTGATGCCAATAGTCGTTGCCTCCGAGCGAATGAACAAGGATGTCTACTTTCTTGAGCCTTAAGACTCTGCGAGAAATTTCTCGCTCACCTCTGCGATCGGCTAACCGTCATGCAAATGTTCGAATCTACATTGTCGCGATCACTTCTGGTCATCCTACTCAGCACCTTAGGTTGCGGGCGATCCCAAGTCGTTCAACCTCTCGGCAAGGAACACATTGAAGCGACATTAGAGATCGATGGGTCGAGCCACGTTCTTGCTGACGACGGAAACATCTACCGTGTGATTGACTCGGAGAACGACGACAAAGTTTGGGAGTTTGTTTCCCAGGTCTATGATCCCGACGAGGTGCAGCGTTCGTATGTATCGGAGGAGGGCGTGACCTATCGAGTCGCTACCGATACACAGCAACGCTTTGAGGTACTACGCCAGTTTGACGAGTCGTTTGAAGATCTTGAACCTGGAATCCCAGGACTGATTAAGCTGACCAGCCCAAAGCGGTTGCGGTGGTCAGCTCTCACGCTTCAATCCCCGAAAGCTCCAACAGTCTCCGAGTATGTTGAACTTCGAAAGAAGTTACAGTCGGGCGAAGCTGACTTTCTCGATTGTCGCGTCGAGCCCACGAAGGAACTCGCGCACTCGGGTTCAACCTCGCTCAAGTGTTTCGCGCCAGCCAAGCCAAGTAGTATGGTGACTTGCAAGGCTTCCATTTCCTGCCCGCTGGTCTACTTCCGTAATGGAGACGACTTCTGGTACGAAGCTCACTACTTAGCTCAAGGCAGTCTGCCGATGACGCTGATTGATCTGGAAAGCGAGTTTGTTCAAGAGCATCCCGGAATTCGACTGCGCATCTTTGACGATGGTGCCTTGGGCGTCGAACTGAAGGCCTTGAACAAACCTCAATATCGCCAAGTCCCTGAAGAACGAGTTGCGTTTCCCAAAGATCGATGGGTCTGTGTGCGAGTCCATTTCCATCTGTCGCCAACAGACGGAAAGATGGAAATTTGGCAAGACGGAGTTAAGGTGTTAGACAAAGCTGGTACAACACTTCCGTTTCGATCCGCCATCTACAACAGTCTCGAAGTCGGCATCTCCGCGCACGGTAATCCGAAAGAATCGTGCACTCTATTTGTCGATGGCATGCGTTGTTCGACAACAGAATTCACCGATGGCAAGTTTAGCCAACCGATCGGCAAGTAGCCGCCGGATTTTAATGTTCCGCATTTTGAGGTTATGGGCAACGCCGTGAAGCATTTCCTCAACCGCAGGCGCTAATCGCTCATGTGCTGGATTTTGCTTATCGTTGCACGCTTCGACTTATCGCGTAAAGAATCTAAATCCGCACGAAGATTTTATGGCGATACATCCAGAAACAAACGATCCAAAAACAGCACCCTACAGTCATGGTCTGAAGCATTGGCTCGTAAACTTCACCGGCTATTTTGAAAACATCGGCACCGAAGTGAGTTTGAATCGACTTGGCTGTCCATGGTCGAAGCAGCATGTACATCGAATAGACGGCTATCGAGTTCACGCCAAAGACAACCAGCACGATCGAGCCCCATTGCCATCGCAAGACATCGAGCACTAGGTAAAACGCTGCCAGGATGCTAATGCAAATGCCGGTTGAGAAGAGCGCCCACGATGGAGTCCACAGTCGCTTGATCATTGGGCAGCCCAGCGAACTCCACATCAACCCAAGCATCACGGCAACAACAGCCCCGATGAACATGAACGCTAGTTTTTGTGAACTCGAACGATCCGATCGTATTAGCTCGCCAATCATCAAGCCAAAAATCATCGTCGCCAGCGAGGGAATGAAGTTGATTGTTTGGTAGCCACCGCGATTGAATTCGAATGCGGTCTCGCGAGGCAACCAATTCAGCACTACCAAATCGACTCGATGCCCCAGATTGGCGTTCTTGTGCCAAGCGGTTGGAACATCGGACAAGTGTTGCTCGGCCCAAGCTTTCTCGACGCCAACTTGCGGTGCCCCGTCTTCCAACGAAATTCCATCGCCGGCTGTCCAGTGAAAGGCAAGACATGTGACCACGAGTATGGCGATCGCGCAGGCCAATTGCACAATCGCAGATCGTCGCCACAGAAGAAAAAGAAAGGCGTAACCCAAACCAATTTGCGTTAACACGTTCATCAAAGACCAGTCGGTCCTCGCGGCACCATTGGAGATCAAGAAGACGCCGAGGAGAACTAGAATGATCGCTCGCGTCACTGCGTGCGCAAACATTCGGCCCCACGAATCGCCTCGTTCAGCTCGCTTGACATAAGAATAGGCCATCGACACGCCAACCATAAACATGAACGATGGCTGGATCAAATCCCAGAAGGCACAGCCGATCCAGTCGACATGCGAAAACTGGTACTTAACAGCTTGCCAAAACGCCGAGTCGGGCGATTTCTCCAGAGCTCGCTTTGCAGTTGCTTCAAGCCCAAAGCCGTTGAAGGCCAAGCAAAGCATGATCAGTCCGCGATAGGCATCCAGCGAAAGCAATCGCGGGCTATCGCTGATGTTGGAGTTTTGCACTGCCATGATTAAAGCTCTGTGAGAATTGAATTCAGAGGCTGCATTGTAAAGGCTTGTTGCACTCGAAGTTAGGTAGGGCGCCTTCGTGAGAAATAATGAGATAACTGGTGCAAAAAGCGAAGCGGCCAGTTGAAAGAATCAACTGGCCGCCTGCCCTCACGCATCGAGAACGATCTTCTTTTTCCGTACAAGCCTAAGCGGCTTAAAACTCTGAGAAGCCTGCATTTGAACCTGAGCCAACACAAAGCTGCTCTAGCTCTTGCTCGACATTGCCCTCCAGGTCATCGTCATGGCTTCGAGTCACAGCTCGACTCTTACTGGCTGGCTTCTTATTTTTCAACGAGACTGGCTGGCTTCGATAGCCTGACTTGCTTGGCCGAAACGAGCGAACGCTTGGCTTGCTGACTAGGTTGAACTGGCCCACCAACTCTTGAAGCTGAATTGCTTGTCCCGCAAGATTTTCGGCCGTGCTAGTTAGTTCTTCGGTTTGAGCTGCGTTGGTTTGTACGACTTGATCCATCTGAGAGATTGCGCGATTGACTTGATCAATGCCTGTGGCTTGTTCGCGTGAAGCGGCTGCGATTTCCGAGATGATGTCACTAACTCGCTTAACCGACGTGACGATTTCATGAAGCGATTCGCCAGACTTGTTGACAAGCGTGCTTCCTGTCTGAACCTTTCCTACTGAGTCTTGAATCAGCGCCTTGATCTCCTTTGCAGCCGCTGCGCTTCGTTGAGCCAAATTGCGCACTTCGCCAGCGACCACTGCGAATCCACGACCTTGCTCGCCAGCTCGGGCAGCTTCAACCGCGGCATTTAGCGCCAACAAATTCGTCTGAAAAGCGATCTCATCGATGGTTGTGATAATGTCGGCGATTCGCTTCGACGCCGAGAAGATTTCATTCATTCCCTTAACTGATTCTTCAACTACTTGCCCACCGGACTCAGCCACGCGGCGGGAATTGCCTGCCAATTGATTGGCTTGCTGTGCATTGTCCGAGTTCTGTTGAATCGTGCTGGTGATCTCTTCTAAGCTGGACGCTGTTTCTTCCAAACCCGAAGCCTGCTCCTGCGCCCCGCTGGACATTTCTTCCGAGGCTGCTGCGAGCTGTTGTGAAGCTGCTGCCACACTGTCGGCAATGCTGGACACCTCTAACAATGCTACAGTAAACCATCTGGCGATCCACCAACCAATACCTAGACCGATCAGCGTACCTGCCACAATTGTTGAAGTCACCAACCAAAACGTTGATGTATACATGTTGGCCGATTGAGCCAGCCCTTCCTCAGCAAACTTCTCATTCATCTTTGTCTCTTCCTCGAAAAGCGACTCGACCTGCCGGCCAAGTTGCTGCATGGCCTTGAGTGTCGCTA
>CAYWNG010000622.1:0-4104 GCA_964458685.1 uncultured Pirellulaceae bacterium | reverse complement strand
TGTCGGATGGTTAGCCTTTGCCACGCCACAGTTCACCGATCCATTACCCTGGCGAGAATTCACCATGGCTAAGTTCGTGGGAGATGTGAATTCCGGCAAGACCGTGTTGGTTGAATTCACAGCCGATTGGTGTGCGACTTGCAAAGCACTTAAGGCAGCCAATTTGGATCGATCAAAAACGAAAGCTACGATCCAGCAAAACAACGTGGTCGTTTACGAAGTCGACATCGACCATATCTCGGACGAGGAACGCGAGTTCTTCACGCGCATGCAGCCCAGCCAAGGAGTCCCGCTGATTGCCATCTTCCCAGCAGGGAAAAAGTATCAGCCAATTAGCTTTGGCAACGGCTATACGCAATCGCAGATCCTTGAGGCGCTTAAGGAGGCAGGTCCTTCGGAAGTTACAACTCGATGAGTGCGACTGCCGATAGTCAATGGTTCGAACTCAAGGCTGAGATCGAACGCGTCGTAAGCCTGGAACCGACTGAAATCGAATTGGGGAATCGACTCTTCATTTGGTATCGAGTCACCAATCCTGACGACCTGCTTCAAGCGGCGCTCGATAGCGATGCTCCGCCCGAAGAGGTCGATCCGTTTTGGGCCGCGACATGGCGTGCGGCGCGAGGGCTGGACAAATATCTTGGCCGATACGACTGCCGAGGAATGCGAGTTCTTGAACTGGGTTGCGGGTCAGGACAAGCCGGCACAGGAGCCGCCGCGCGGGGTGCCGAAGTTGTGATGACCGACGCGGTCCAGTTGGCTCTTCAGGTGGCAAGGCTGAACGCTTGGCCTGTAGCACATCGCATTCAGTTCCAGAAGCTACGCTGGACGGTCGATAAATTGTCCTGCGAGCCCTTTCCATTGATCCTTGGATCGGACCTAGTCTACGATCCCAATCTATTTCCCATGCTCGATCAATGTGCTCGTGAACACCTTGCCGAAGGAGGAACGTTGCTGCTGAGCGAACCTCATCGACACACCGGAGACAAGTTCTCTAAGTGGATCGCGCAAGCGGGATGGAACAAGATCGAACATGATGTAGACCTTGGCGACGACCGTGTTCCTATTCGAATCTTCGAGCTAACACTGCCTTGATAACCCGCTGCGTTACGGCTTGTTGCTTTAATCCCACCCCGCTTCGTTAGTGCGTTATCGAGGGACTGCCCAGTTTATCTGATGCGTTGAACTCATTCGGTGAGCGTCTAGCCTGAAAGGCTTCAACTCCAAAGCCCAGGGCAGAGCGAAGCGCCGCCCTGGGAAGATAAGAAGATAGAGCCGATCCGCCCTGAAAGGGCCAAACAATCAAGTACCGCCCGACTGATTCTCCTCGTACGGCAATGCGTATGGTTTTTACAATCGACCACGGACTCCTCTCCGGGCTCGACGACACACAACGCTCTGAACTTTTATCTTGGTGGGTGAAACTAACTGCCCCCAATCGCGAAGAGCTGACCGAACTAACTCGCGATTGCAACATGCCATGGATCTTCAAGCGATTGACTTTGCTAGAAGACAATCTTGGGGATGACTTAATAAATGATCTATACGATTACTTGATAAATCACGAGGCCAAAGGGTTCCTGCCGTTTTTTAGCACGGTATCGCGTGATGGTTACTGGGGAACCTTTCGGCATGTCGTTTTGGCATCGCCATGAACTTAATGTGTCATTGCTCGGCAGCAGGGGCACTGCTTCGTGCGTGTAAGAGAAGTTGCAGGGGTCCTGCCACGCATGCGAAAGGACCTTTGTGGCCTCTGTGTTTTTTGTGGCAAGCAAGATTCAGAGAATGCGGGCGATCTTGCTCCAATTTCGTATCGCCCTCGGAGCTTGGAATTCTCGCTTTTCTTGATTCCGATGACTGACGCTCGCCTGACGCTCACCGGCATAGATGTTGCGCCCTCCGGGCTGAAACGAACAGCCCAAAGCCTCAGCGAGCGGTCGCCGAACGGCCAAACATCCAGCTCGCTGTAACAAGGAGGAGCGAGGACAAACACCCGCCTGCAACTGCGTTGCTGCTAGGCCTTGCCGAGGAAGGCAGCGACGCCAGGCACAGCCCACTTTCTTCCATTGCATGCTTGAATGATGCAGAAGACGCTCAACACAATCACTCCGACGGAGAACAACATGCTGAGAATGGAAGCTACGACACCGATTGCAGGCACCAACGAAAGCACGCCCAAAATGAAGGAGATCACGATCGCAGCGGCGGTGATCAGCAGACCTTGGCGAGCGTGCCAATTGATGAAGGCATCGTCCTTTTGTGTGAAGTAAGGAATCAGTGCGAAGATCCCAAAATAGCTTAGAACGCACATGAGAATATTGCTCGAGCCATTATTGGAGCCGGTGTTTTGTGTCGTCATGATTTGCCTTTGTAGTGAGTGTGAGTCTTCAATCAGTCAACCGCTGTGAAACGCAAGCCGCTGACTTGGTACACTCACTACATGTCGCAGACAGGCCCGAACGAAACATGTCTCTAGAAATAATTCTGGAATTGCAAAGTCGGGAGGGACTCAGCGCGTTCGTTTCGTTAAACAATTCTCAACTCATGTCGAGTTAACTCAACAGCCCGCTTGAGCCGTTTCGTTAGCCCGTCTGAACAAACGTGCGCCAACTCGAATAGCGAGGATCTTCCAGCGGCAGCACCATGGCGGGGCTATTGCTGGGCTTGATCGGACGCTTGAGCAGTTTCATGCCAGCTTGATCCGGCGTTCGCCCACCTTTCCGCGAATTACAACCCAGGCAGGAACAGACAATGTTCTCCCAGGTTGTCTTGCCCCCCAGGGAACGAGGTACAACGTGATCCAAGCTTAGCTGGCTGGTGGGTTGTGCTTGGCCGCAGTATTGGCAACGGAAGTCATCGCGAGCAAAGAGATTCTTGCGATTGAACCGCACGACCGACTTGGGAACTTTGTCGTATCGAGTCAAACGAACGATGCGAGGAACTTGGATTTCAAAGCTAACGGCTCGAATATACTCTTCATCCGTCTGCTTATCGAGCGAAGTCAACTGGCTGAGTTCACACCAGGCCTCGAAGTCGTAATTGCTGTACTGGCCGTTATCGATAGAGATCACTTCGGCGCAATCGCGATACAACAGCGTCATCGCTCGACGGACGTCGACAACACGAATCGCCATGTAGAAACGATTCAACACCAAAACGTTTGAGTTCAGAGCACTACGAGGTTCCATGCGTTTAGCTCCTGCAAGCTTAGGTCCCTCCATTATAGACAGTCGGAGAGGGGCTTTGGTTACGCAGAAGCTAGGTAGCGGCGTCGGATTTACGCAAAATTCATCAATGCAGATACGCTCGATGAAATGCTATTGAAGGGCCGGTAAATCCGACAAGCTTGGAAAAAGCTGAAAAATCAGGCTTAGGCTTACCTCAGCAGATCTGTCTACTGGCCAGATCGAAGAGGCTTAGTGCGAGCCTTGCCACTCTTTAACTCTTTAGCCGTAATGTGCCGACCGTGTTGCGGAGGAACCATTCGGTGCATGATGACAGGAAGACGATTGGAATGCACTACGACTTCGCGGCCCTGAAAGGTGGTTACGTATTGGTGGGCCGAGGCAGTGCCTGGAGTTGCTGCGGCCAGAAGGGCGACAGACAAAGAAAATACTCGAAAGAGTTTCATGACAATGTACTCCGTTCCAAGGTTGACGCGACTTTTGATTTCTTTCCGGGGCTAAATTCCTTTGGAACTATACCACATGATTTGCGCAGTGAAGTCTTCCGAGCATTTTCGCCGCGTGCACATTGGAAATTTGTTTGGAGCTTTGCAAATTGCGACAAACTATCGCCATCTCGGGTTCTGCAATCCGACTGGCAACCACCCCAGCCTCAGGCTCTTGGTTTGCTACAATCATTGCACAAACGCTATCTTCGGCGCACTCGGAATATCTCAAGTAAGTTGAAGCCCCCGATGCGTGGATATTCTGACCGACAGAACAAACTGAACTTCTACCGACAACTCGAGGCAGCAACATGACACAATACATCTTAGCCCTAGATCAAGGCACGACCAGTTCGCGAGCACTTGTTATCCGGCACGACGGAACAATTGCAGCGGTCGCGGGAAAGTTCGCCGACGGAAGTACTCGGCGTGGG
>CAYWNG010000621.1:0-4107 GCA_964458685.1 uncultured Pirellulaceae bacterium | reverse complement strand
GTAGAACGCTCTGTCCGAATCGATTGCGACCATAGCGATCGCGCGTGGCGTCGGACTCCTTCTCAATTTGAAAGGCTCGCTGAGTGTCATCGCTGCGAATCAGATCCAACGCTTTAGATTGCCACTGAGTCCATCGTGTGATCGGCGATTGATCCTGCTCGCGAAACTTGGCATTCATCAACCGCTGAAGTTGTTCTCGATCATTGAAACGCTCGGGAGAAATCGAAACAGGCAGCGTGATGTCGGGGACTCGGAACTGAGCATCGTTGGGATCACAGTGGATCAACCAAGGATCAGCCTGAGAACCTAGCCAACCAGCATCTTGACCGGGCCAGAAGATCTTGCCCGTATTCCAAATCGCCTCGGGCAATCGCACTGACCCAGGAAACCCGTTTCGATCGCCGCGAAGTTGCCGAACCAGAGCTGGAAGAGCAGGCCAATCATTGGGCGCGCCAGGTGTGGCGTTCTCGAAATTTTTGGGAGCATGAGGTCGCCCAGTCAACATCCAGTAGCCGCTGGATGAATGCGCGTTGTCGTCGGTGGCCATTGCGCGAAGCACGGCGATGTGATTAGTCAGCTTGGCAGTTTGCGGCATCAGCTCACAGACTTGCAAGCCTGATGTAGCCGAAGAGATCGGCGCGAATTCGCCTCGAACCTCAGCCGAGGCGTTAGGCTTGGGATCCCACGTTTCATGCTGAGGCGGACCGCCGAGCATGAACAGGAAGATACACGACTTAGCTTTTCCAAATCCAGGAAGATTCGAATCGGACGCTTGTGCGGAGCGGCCTTGGATGAGCTGACTCAAGCCAAGTCCTAATGTCGATAGACCTCCTAGTCGAATCCACTCGCGACGTGAGATTCCATCACACAATTTTGAACCGTGATGTTGCAGCGACAACATGGCAACAACCCTAGGTGGGATAAGGGAGGGGTTAGGCGGGAAGATATAGTATAGCCATAAAACAGACTGGAATGCGAGATCGACAGCCGCAAGTTGCTCGTCAGCTTGCGTAGCAACCGCTGCCAAGCGGTTGAATCTGCAATTCTTCCGTAGCAACCGCTGCCAAGCGGTTGGATCTGCGATTTTTCCGTAGCAACCGCTGCCAAGCGGTTGGAGTTCGGATTCTTAGTGGGCTCTTTCCCAACCCGCTGCGTTAGCGAGGGACTGACTTTGCTAGGTTTTCCAGACGAACCCAAGAAGTCCCTCGCGCACGCTTCGGGTTGTGATTCCGTAACGCAGCGGGGTGCAAAAAGAACTACCCGGCAGCCTTGCAGTAGCTTTGAAAAATCTCAAGCTGCTGTTTCATGGCAGCAACTTTATCCGCGGGATTTGTTCGGGCCTCTAAAAGTATCCAGCCTTCGTAATTCATCTTGCTGAACAACTTGATGAGCTCAGCATAAGGATAGCCCTTATCATCCAACTCGCGGACATGCACCGTCGCGCCGAAGCGATCCTTAACCATGTCGAAGTTCGCTTCTAAGCCTGCGTCCTTAAGATCTTCAGGATTGGAGTTCCAACAAACGGTAGCGTTGGAGTGTGAGGCGATCTTGAAGATATCGCGAATGACGGGAAGATCACTGGTGTCCTTGCCATGGACTTCGACACGAATCTGCTGACCATAGCCTTCGCCGAATTCGGCAACTTCGTTGAGCGACTTGCCGATCTGCTCGATGGTCTTCTCGCGACTCAAGCCTTTGGGAAAACCGTTGGGCTTAACCTTCACTCCCGTGCCACCGCAATCGTGCATGAGCTGAATGTACTTCTTAGTCAGCTCGATGTTCTTCTTAACATCAGCAGGATTGTCCGAATGGTATTCACAGTTCGAACCATAGCCGACCAGCTTCACGGGACTGTCGGCGAATCGCTTTTTGATCTCTGCTCGCTCGGTCGCACTCAACGTCGGCTCGACAGCATGCTTATGCTCCGTTCGCAATTCGACACCCAAGAGACCAGACTGCTCGCAGGCGTCGAGCAGCTCGGTCAAGTTCATGTCTTTACCCCAAAGATAGGTCACCAACCCCATTCGCATGCCTTCGGTTGAAGGCCGCAAGGCAGCCTGGCCAATCGAAGGCAACGCAGCCAAAGATGCTGTTGCGATGGATGATTGAATGAAGCGACGTCGCTGGAGTTGCATGATGAGGCCTTATCGATGGAAGGAGCTTAGGTGGTGGCGAGGTCGTCGGTGGTCCAGTTCAAGTCGACCAGTCGCCATGTTTTGCCGGTGGGATTCTTGTCTCGCAAAAGTGCAGGAAGTCGTTGCGAGCGAACATTATCGTAGCAGGTCAGCTTACCAAATCGCAACATACTGGCAGGAATTCCAACCGCCGTGAAACCGGGATGCCCCGTGGCCGGATAAGGGCCGCCGTGATTCATGGCCGGACTGACTGCAACGCCGGTAGGCATTTTGTCGTTGAGCAATCGACCTACTCGCTGCCCAAGAATATCGGCCAGTCGCCCATACTCCGCGTCGTCAGAACCGTTGCGAGCCGAGTAGATGCAGCCGGTGAGATTACCTTCCAGCGAGGCTAAAACTTTGACAGCCTCGTCCATATTCTTCGCTACGACAACCAGCGACGCGTTTCCGAAAGCTTCCGTTTGGAAAGTCTCGGGATCAGCGATGAACTGAGAACCTGTCGCACGCAATAGTGTGTTACTGACGCTGCATCGTCCAGGCACGCTTTGTCCTCCGCACAACAGTTGCGCGCCGGCTTTGGTCAGAGTTTCAATCGCAGCCGTCAGCGATGTTTGAACTGCTGGGGAAAGGAGCGTTCCCGAGGCGGTCTCTTGGAACTTAGCCGCTACACCGGCGATGAACGACTCGGTGGAGCTGCCTTCGATGGCTACGATCAATCCGGGGTTCGTGCAAAACTGTCCGGTGCCCATCAAAACACTGCCGACGAATTCAGTCACTAGATCCGCGCCGCGCTCTTCAAGGGCTCCAGGCATCATGACGACAGGATTGACGCTGGAGAGCTCTAAGTAAATCGGCTTGCCAGCAGCGTCGGCGGCGGTCTTAAGAGCCAAACCAGCTCTGCGACTGCCCGTGTATCCGATAGCTGCAATGCGATGATCCGAGACCAGCTTGGCACCGTCTTGATGGTCCAAACGATAGATTAGTTGCACCGTCGCCGCGGGCAGTCCGACCTCTTGAACGGCGTGCAGCGCGAGTTCAGCGAACTTGCGAGTTGTTCCAGGGTGCGATGTATTCGCTTTGCCGATCACTGGGTTGCCCGCAGCGATCGCCGCTGCAAAGTCTCCACCCGAAACACTGCCAAAAGCAAACGGGAAATTGTTAGGACCAAAGACAGCTACAGGGCCGATGCCTTCATAGCACGATCGAATGTTCGCCTTGCTATCGATCGTTGGCATAGCCCAGGAACCGCTCCGCGCAGCGGCAGCGGCTTGTCGCAATTGACCTGAAGTCCGCGGAAGCTCGACTTCCGACAGTCGTGGTTTGGCGGGTAAGGCTGTCTCGGCGTGAGCGATCTCGGTGAGTTCAGCGTTGTTGGCGTCGATCTGCTGAGCGAATGCGTCTAAGAAATCTGCGATTGTGTTGGCTGGGACATTCCGCATTTGCTGGAAAGCATCGTAAGCAGCCGACAATGCGCGATCACATTCGCTCCAGTCGCTGATCGGATAGGCCGGCGACAGGCTTTCGAGCGTACTTGGATTGGTCGCTGTGAACTGTTTGGAGCCGGTTGATTCTTGCCATTTACCGGCAATTAAGACAGGTGCACGATTGCTCATAGGAGTAATTCCACGAATATACTGGTTTTCGAGGGGTTTCGAAGGTAATTTTCGACCTCCATTGTATGCCCAGCGTTGACTCTTGGTAACTCGTATTCCCCAGTGTGCCACGCCAGTCCCTGGCGTTCTTCCCAGTGTGCCACGCCGCTCCGTCGGCGTTGTTCCTGTCCTTGGTAGGTTCTTATCCCAGTGGGTTTAATCCGGTTTAAAAACCTATCGAAGCAAACATCCGCCGTCATGAACATCTGAATGTAGCAATGTCAAACTTGGTCAAACCCGGCAGGAATTTGACCTACCCAGTGTGCCACGACACTCCGTGTCGTTCTTCCTCTTCCCTCCAGTCTCACCCCTCAAGCCTG
>CAYWNG010000620.1:0-4109 GCA_964458685.1 uncultured Pirellulaceae bacterium | reverse complement strand
GACTGGGCGATCCTTGCAAGAGATAAGCCTTAACTTCATGCTTTTCAGCGGTTTGCAGAGCGTCCTTAAAGAAGTCCACCTGCAACTTCAAAATCGACTCGCGCTGTTGGCTTGCAGCGCGAATGCTGGAGAGGCTTAGCCGTAGCTGATTGGCAATCGTATCGCGGAAGTGCCGCGATACGCGGTCGTTAGCGTACCGAAGTCCGCGACTGCTGGCTTGCTCGAACAAGATACCGATGGAACCTTGAATATCGGGATAGGTGCTACCCTTGCCGATGTAAAAGTCGTCGAAGTTCTCTTCCGAGTAAAACAGCTCACCTGCCTTGTCCATGGCTGCGATGTGTTCGGCGGCAAACTTGCGAGTCAGCCGAAGGTTCTCTTTGGGGCTAAACGGATTGATGCTCTTCAGTTCGCCAGGCTGAAAGAAAAAACTGGAGTTGCCGCCCATTTCGTGAAAGTCCAACACCACGTTAGGCTTCCATGAATGGAATAACTTGATACGCCCTTGGCTCTCCGGATGTACGATCGGCAGCCAGTCGCGATTGAGATCGAAGATGTAGTAGTTTGTTCTTCCGCCGGGCCACATTTGATTGTGCTCGCGATCATTAGGCGAAAGCGAAGCAATTTGTCCGCGATTGTCGTTGGCCCAGTTCGCGAATCGATCAGTGCCATCGGGGTTCAGAGCTGGGTCGATCAACGCGATGCAGTGCTTGAGGAACTCTAGCGTTGCGTCATCTTGAGCAGTCACCAAATGGTACGCCAATAGCGGGACAGCGTTGATGCCACTAGCTTCGTCACCATGCACGCAGTACCCCATCGACATGACGAGCAGTTCCTTGCTTAACTCGCCTTGATACTTGCCCGTGGTAAGCTCAGGCCGCGCCTTACGGATCGCCCCCAACTTGGCAATGTTCTCTGGCGCTGTGATCGCACAGACCAGCAGTGGGCGACCTCCGTGAGTCTTTCCATAGGGCTCGATGGCGACTCGATCGGAACTCTGGGCTAGATACTGGAGGTAATCGACGACTTGGTCATGACGCAAGTGGCGACTACCAATCGCGAAGCCGTAGAACTCATGTGGCTTCTGAATCTTCTCGATTCGTTGAACTTTCGGCAGAACGCTCAGCGGGTCCTCAACGGCCCGCACTGTTTCGAATGCAGAGAAACCGAATACGCAAAGCAGGAGAGGCACAAAAACGGCGCGGAAGTTTAGCATCGCAGGTCGCACAGCAGGTGGGAAGAATCGCAGGTAGGCGGTAGGAATGTCGAGTACTTTACGATAATCGCAATGCCGGGATAAATCCAGCAAAAGACGGCTTGGGTTAGGTCCTTATCTGCCGGAAAGGACCGCCTCCTGATTCATCCCGCACACTTGAGGACCAGTTTGACCAGATACTTGTTTCACTAACGCTGGTTGCCCGAGACCTAACAGCCTGCGAGTGTTGAATTTGTTAAACGGCAAGCCGAAGGCGACTGTGTTCCCACATACACGCTCTGCCATGAAGTGGCCCTCTCGCGCTTCGCTATGCACTGCCGTGGTGTTCTAGATAACTACCGTATCAGGTGTTGGTAGAAGAACAGTCGCCTACGGCTTGCCGCTAAACGCCGTTAAACGAGTACAGAGCAACAAGAACGGTCGCCTGCGGTTAAGTTGTTTCGGAAAGAAGACCGAGAACTTTTTACCGTTGCAGGTTCCAGCTAGCTTGCGAGTAGCGAGATTCCAGCAAGTCCTGAACTAGATCAAGTGGAACATCTTCTAGTGCACTATCGGCTCGCCACGTCTGTCGTAGCGATTCGCTCAAGAGCTCCGCAGCTACATTCAGGTTGGTGACAAATTCACTATGAGCCCTGCCCTTACGGTACTCGGGTTCTCGCGGCGGATGCTTAAGCAATTGATCGATGATTGCTAGATCCATGTTGAGCAACAGCGTGCCGTGATAGAGCGTCCAATTGCGACCAACTTTAAGACTATTGCCGCTGAACTTGCGCTCGTTCAAAACTAGGTCGCAGGTTCCATCGAAATGGACGCTAGGCGCAAAGGGTCGAATCGCTTCGATCATACCGCGCATGACATAATCATGAACGGCGTCGAGCATCCGTAAAGCGGGTTGCGCATTCAAGTCAATCAGCAGCGTGTAAAGCAAACATCCGGGACCGATTGCCACAGTAGCTCCACCACTCGGACGGCGAAGAACGGGGATCTGTTGAGCTGCCGTTCGATCCAAGTAAACTTCGTCAGCAACTTTACTGCTGCGCCCCACTACGATGCCGACATGATCGGCGCGCCAAAGTCGAAGCACTTCACAATCCAGCGAACAGTGCTCGTCGGCCGCCTTCAGCAACGCTTCATCCAGAGCCAGATTCTCTGCCAAGGTTGGCAAAGTTAACTCAAGCAGCTTCATTGGGGTAGCGATCAAGTAAAGCCAAAGCCCTCGACATCGGCTGCCGGTGCTGGTTGATATCCGTGTGGCTCCATCGAACAGCCCGCGCGGCCTTGGCTAAGCGATCGGATCGCCGAAGAATATCCGAACAGTTCCTTCAGCGGTGCAAATGCAACAACCACCGTCATAATCCCCCGCGACTCGGTCGAATCAATGATCGCGCGTCGTTGTTGCAAGTCACCAACAATTTCACCGACATAGTCGTCAGGAGTAACGATCTCCAGTCGCATGATCGGTTCCAGCAGTGTAGGCGAGCCGGCTTGGAGAGCTTGATCAAAAGCGTCGTTGGCCGCGATTCGAAACGCAACTTCGTCCGATCCCACATCGCGCATCTCGCCGCCAACCAAACTGACACGTAGGCCGGTGAGCGGGAAACTTCCGATCGCTCCACCGCCTTGAGCCCGCGCGCGAAGTTCTTCAAGAACTGCCGTTTTCAAGTTGTCCGGCAAAACGCCTTCACCAAAGAACCGATCCAGGACAATCGGATCGTTCGCACGATCTTCCAGCGGCTCAGCCAACAGCTTGACGCGGGCAAACATTTGCTTGTCGCCAATTTGACGATTGCACTGACCTTCCACTTCGGAACGACTGCCGATGGTTTCGCGGTAGTTTACGCGAGGCTTGTAGAACTTGACGTTGAGATTGAAATCTCGAGTCAGACGATGCTTGATCACGTCAAGGTGCAGTTCGCCCATACCACTGATCAGCGTCTGTCCGGACTCTTCATTCTCCATGGCATTAAAAGTCGGATCTTGTCGCTTCAACATGTCCAACACTTCCGTCAGCTTCTTTCGCTCTGTAGTATTCTCAGGCTCGATTGCCATCGAAATCACAGTCTGAGCAAATTGAATGCTGGGCAGTTGAATATTTTCGCGAGTGTCGCACAGCGTGTCACCGGTGATGCCGTATCGCGGACCGATAGCGCAAGCGATGTCGCCAGCTTCCAGCTTTTGAACTTGGCCCTGTCGATCTTTCTTGGAAGCGTGAATCTGCCACAGTTGAGCGACGTTTTCTTTTTTGTCGCGATTCGGACAGTTGACGCGCGAGTTTGATTCAAGCACGCCCGAGTAGACTCGAATCCAGTACATGTCGCCGGTCTTGGCTGGCAGGATCTTAAAAATCAAGGCGCAGAATGGATCGTCCAGCGAAGGCTTGCGAGTGAGTGTCTTTTCAGGCTTCTTGGGATCGATGCCGGTTACTGGAGGTCGATCTAACGGGCATGGCAAATAGTAGCCGACTGAATCCAATACTGTCTGCACGCCGATACCATGCAGCGCCGATCCACAGACAACAGGCTGAATCTTGCGACTGATACAACCTTCGCGGAGCGTTTTACGAATGAGATCATTAGGGATGGGCTTCTCTTCCATAGCAAGCTCCATCATCTCACTGCTGATGTTATACAGCGACTCTAACATCGCATCTCGCCAACCTTTGGCATCTTCCAACAGATCGTCCGGAATGGGCTCGACAGTCACCGTTCGTCCTTCGTCCTCTTTGGCAAAGCGAAGAGCTTGCATCTCAATTAGATCGATGATGCCGGTAAACGGGTTCGGCATGTGCGGAGGCCCCATGCCGATCGGAATCTGAATTGGCACTGGATTAGCATTTAAGCGCGGACCGATCTCCTCGAGCACATCACCCCCAACGCTCCCAACAACCGAATCA
>CAYWNG010000619.1:0-4115 GCA_964458685.1 uncultured Pirellulaceae bacterium | reverse complement strand
CTAACGCGTTGCGGCTAGTTCAGAATAGCCAACTGGTAAACAGGTCATTGCGGACCATCAAGTTGGCTAGCTATACTCGCAAAGCTTCAGAGGATCGATATCCTGCGATCGATCACTTTTCAGCTCACTTACCACAGCCTACCTTCTCCTCACTCCTCTTCACTTGCGAACGCGTCTGAAATGCTACACGAACGAATTCAACGATTCTTTCTTCTTCCATTTCTGTTGTTGCTCAGTTTTTTCAGCACCGTTTACAGCACGATTGGTTGGTCGCAGGATAATCAGCGAGTGCGAATCGTACTTGCGGGCGATTCAACGGTCACCGACGACTCGGGTTGGGGCAAGGGCTTTGCCGAACTACTGAATTCGCGCGCCGAGTGCATCAACATGGCCAAGGGCGGGCGCAGTTCTCGCAGCTATCGGGCTGAAGGGTGGTGGGAGAAGTGCCTCGAGGCCAAGCCAGACTACTTGTTGATTCAATTTGGCCACAATGATCAACCCGGTAAGGGACCTGAGCGTGAGTCGGACGCCAAGACGGCCTTTCGCGATCACTTGCGAGCCTATGTCAACGAAGCGCGGAAGGCTGGTATCCAACCGTTGCTGGTGACATCGTTAACGCGTCGACGCTGGACTAGCGATGAGAAGATTGAACCCACATTGGCCGACTACGCCGAAGCGACCTCAGCCGTTGCCCAGGAGTTGAATGTACCACTGATCGATCTTCACAGACTGAGTATCCAACAGTGTGAAGCCATTGGTTCGACTGCTTTTCGCGCCTTTGAGCCGATGAATGAGAAAGGTGCCGATCACACTCACCTGAACATCGAAGGCAGCCGCGCGGTTGCGCCATTAGTTACTCGAGCTTTCATGGCGGTGGAGCCGAAGGTTGCGGAGCTTTTCAACCAAGAAAAGATCGAGGCTTACACCGTCCCAAAAGTTCGAGCTAACAAGCTGATATCCGGTGTGTTGCAGTTGGAGGAAACCGCAGAGACGATTGTCATTAGTTCGGCCAATCGACACGTACTGACCTACAACAAAGTTAGTCCTCCGGTTCCCGAGGGTATGAATCCTGCCTATCAACGCTCCGGCATTCTGCATCCCGTTTCGACGCCTTCTGGAGCGGTTGTTACGGCCACGTTTCCCTTCGATCATGCGCATCAACATGGGATCTTTTCTGCATGGGTCAAAACAAAATGGATGGATCGCGAAATTGACTTTTGGAATTTAGCAAAAGGCTCAGGACGAGTGCTCCACCAGCAAGTGCAGCGAACATTTGTCCAAGGAGACGGATGCCTTGGCTTTGAAGTCGATCTCATTCACCGCAGCGAACTCAATCCAGTGGTCGACATTCTCCGCGAACGCTGGACGGTCACGGTTCGAGAAACGCAAAAGGATCACTTTCAGTTCGATCTGTCTACGTCGCAAACAGCCTTAACAGATAAGCCTCTGCTGGTCGAAAAATATCACTATGGAGGCGTTGGGTATCGAGGCCCAGTTGCGTGGCTGAGCCCCAAAGATCAAGGTGAAGCTAAAGGAGAAAGTGAGAAGCTGAAGCTCGAGCCTTTTGAGTTTCAAAATGACCGTGGTGAGGATCGAATCGTAGGAAATGCTCAGCACACTCGATGGGTCGTTGCCACTGGCTTGATCGATCAAAAGCCTGTCAGCATTACAGTGCTGAGCCACAGCGACAACTTTCGCACGCCGCAGGCAGTGCGACTGCATCCAACCAAGCCCTACTTCGCATTCTCGCCCTGCATCGACGACGCATTCACCATCGATGCGCAGCATCCTTACTCAGCTCGTTATCGTTATTTGGTCAGCGACCAAAAGCCAGAGATCGAGTGGCTACAGTCGCAGTGGGAAGCTTGGCAGAAAGAGCCAATGAGCAAGAAATAAACGCTGCTCGCAAATTGTTTAACGGCAAGCCGCAGGCGACTGTTCTTGTCTTGCCTGGCTGCTAGATCGTTTAACGGCAAGCCGCAGGCGACTGAGCTTACACGCGCACGCGTTGCCAAGAAGCGGTTCCCTCGCACTTCGCTATTCATGGCAGTCGTATTCGCCAGAGGTACAGTTTCAAGTGTTGGTAGAAGAGCAGTCGCCTGCGGCTTACCGTTAAACGCCGTTAAACGCCGTTAAACGCCGCTTGCCGCAATACTGTTAAACAAATTATTGCCTAAGAGTCATTTGGTTTTCAGCCCGGAGGGCGACATATCCTTGCCGGAGGTGTCAACCACCGGACTCAAGGCAAAGAGTTGGTTTAGCCCGGAGGGCGACACATCGAGAAGGGCTCTGATTGACGGGCTTGAACACCAAGCTGGCTTAGTTTCCGGTGGTTGACACCACCGGCAGAGATGTACCGCCCTCCGGGCTGAAGAGAAGAAGTCGCCTGCGGCTTGCCGTTAAACCAATTGGAGGCGGCTAACGCGACGGAGGCTGACTCTTCTCGCTGGGAGCACTTAGCCACGGCGGCGGTTGTTCGGCGCGAACAATCTTGAAGTAATCCGAAACAGCCTGACGCGCGTACGCTTCGTCGTTGGTGTCGCGAATCATGTCTCCCAGAGCTTCGATGTGCATCCCAAAATCATTGACAGATCGTTTGGGTAGTTCACCGGGGCGGCCCAATATGGGAAGCAGCGAAATGCAGATAACGATTCCTAAGATGCACGCTGGAATCGTAATCGCGCTCAACGGCCACTGCACCAACATCTCCAACCCTAAACCGCGGGAGTCGATTTCATCGATCCATGAAATTTGAATTCCCGAGCTGTTGTAAGCAAGCAGAGCGACCTTTTTCGCGTTGGGGCATTCGTCGATAATCAGCGAACCAACTTTTCCGTAAGCGGGCTTAACGGAGGTGGCATTCAAGAAAGGAGCGCCGTTGATGGCCACGATCACTTGGCCTTGCCCGAATCGTTCCGAACTAGTCAAGCGAAAAACTAAAGGATCGCCTTGCGAGGATTCAAGCAGAATTTCACTCTCTGGAAGATCTTCGTAAAGCTCGTTCCATTCATTGACCGACTTGATCTCTTCAGCCTTCCACTTGCTTCGATAAACTAGCTTGTCTTCGTTATTCTCATCGTCCTCATTGATACCCGGAACTACTGGTCCGGGCGCTGGCAATGCGGGTTTCTTTTTTGGCTTTGTCAGCCAGCTTGGAATCGCGCTCTTCATTTCAAATTCGGGAGGCTGCAACCGAGTGCGGATCGGCCAGTCTAGTTTTTCTGCGGCGGAGAGTGACTCAGCCCATGGTCCATCGACGCTCGAGACGACTCGGTGCGGTTGATTCATGTCCCAATAGAACCAGCCGCAAAAAACGCTTTGCCCCGAAGCATCGATCCGACTTTGAATCTCTTTGACTTGGACCTTGGCCAGTTCGAGTTGCAACAGCGGCTTATCGACCGCCGAAGCAGATTGGATCAACTCTTGTAGATAGTAAATTTCTGCATTGAAATCGCGACCAAAGTAGATCACAGTTCGACCGGGCTCACCTTGCAGCCAGTCTTCCAGCCATTCGCGAGCGGCGGAGCTGGGTGGATCGAAAGTCTGCGGCACAAGAACGATGACATCCACGCTTTCAAGTCTAGTCGATAGGCTAGCTGGTGTGAGGCACTTGGCACCCGCTTGTTCCCACATCTTCTTATGCATCCCCAAGCCGTTCAGGCTGGTCTTAGCATTCGAGCCGACTGCTCCGAACTCTCTGGCGTTTTGTGACGAACATCCAGTTAGCCCGATTACCGCGATTAACAGCGCAGTTGTAACCAAGGCGTGCCCGGTTGCATCGCCGGGATTGTTTTCAACTTGAGCGATCAGCGTGTGGAACGTGTCCAACTGATTCCAAGCTTCAAGGAAGCTCTGTTTAGAGAGGCTATGCTTGCCGAAGTACACCCATTCGAACTTATCGACGGTTAGCTCGACGATCCTTCTCAGGGCTTCGTGGTTTCGAAGCTCTCGAAGATACATGCGGTTCGTCTTACCTTTATGCAAATGGATCTTGCGGGCATGATCCATAGCCAAAAGTTGGTAACCGTACAGATAGATGATTGCTTCATCAAACTTGCCAGCGCGGGCCAGTGCGCGACAATCGCCAAGAGGATCTGTCGAAGACTGCATCGCTT
>CAYWNG010000618.1:0-4115 GCA_964458685.1 uncultured Pirellulaceae bacterium | reverse complement strand
CAGCAGCAACCCAATGAATGCGTACGCACGGTTGATTCAGTGCGGTTCGCTACGCGTTCACCAGCGTCAGCAGGGAAACCTCTGGGGGGCATCGCCACCGAAGCGGATGCGTGCCAGCAACACCTCGCGATACGTGCATCAGGGTTGGCGGTAGGTAGAATACCCCCGAGGCGAACTTGCTGCCATACAGGCTGGGTGCCACCAGCGGACCAATCAGCGGCAATCTAGCTTGACCACCGTGCGTGTGACCGGCAAACAATAGATCTAGCTTACAACGCCTCGCCCAGTAGATCTGATCCGGTGTATGTGCGACTCCAATCCTCAATGTCTGATCAACGCTCGTTTGCGATGAACCGCTGAGGCTCTCTGCGCTGGCTCTCTCTGCGCTCAGGTTCCTTTCGCTAAAACGCTTATCGCTATGTCGCTCGAACCAGGGGAGTTCGTTGCCGGTGAGCAAGATAGAAAGGCTGCCCTGAGACACCTGTTTGTCTTCGACTCCAAGGTCATGAAAGCCCAGCGATGTCAGCTCGTCGACCAATGGTTGAATCTGTTTTAATCGCTGATCGTGATTCCCCAAAACGAAGTGGACCCCTAGTGGCGCGGCTAGTCTACTCAGGACACTTCGTATCATCGGCAGGCAGTGTGCGTAATCGATAATGTCGCCACTGATGATGATCATCTGAGGGCTGAGTTCCATGAATCGATCAATGACAAAGTCATAGTGCTCGCGTCGATATTGCCCAGTGAAGTGGATGTCGGAGATGTGGCCAATGGTCAGTCCATCGGCTGCGGGAATCGATCGCGGCAGCAGCAATCGCTTGCGAGTCACCGAAAGCATGGCCCATTCGTTGAGCGGTACGTAAGAGAGACATCGCGTGGAGAAATTCTCCGCGGAACCACCGGGAATTTGGCGATGAACGTTATGTAGTTCAGTTTGGCAGTCCAGCGAATGCTCGGGTTCAATCAACCAACGACGCGATTCTAGCCAAAGCGGCCCCAACACGACTACGCTTAGAAGGCTCCAGGCTAACCAGAAGGTCAGCGACCCGCTGCTGAGCTCCGGCAACCATGCACTGCTTTTGATCCAGGTGGCAACGATATCGCGATTAACCCAGAGGATCAGTGTCGGGATGGCGAAGCAGAAGGTAATACAGGTCTTCTCCAGCAGCTTTGCGGCCGGTCGAGGAACTCCAAAGGCGTTGACGCGATTAAAGCAAAACAGCCAGAAGCCACAGTTTCCAATCAGTGCCACAACAAGGGCCAACCATGGCTGCATTCCAAACATGTCAGGCTGAGACCGCTTTCTTGTAGTGGTCCAGGACTGTTTCGACAACGTTTAGAATTTGATTCAACTTGAATGGCTTGTACAGCAGCGCCTTGGCTGGCAAACCTGCCTCGCGGGCTTTAACGATCGTGTGACCAGCGTCCCAGCCAAACCCCGTCATCAACGCCAGTGGCACGGGGTTGATATACTTTTGCAAACGCAACATCAACTGGTAACCGCTGTAGTCTGGAAGAGATATTGCTGACAGCACCACATCGTAGGCCCCGTCTCCGCTATTGCGGAACATGCCAACCGCTTCGTCCCCGTTGTGAGCTGATTCCACAATGCAGCCGAATCGTTCAAGCTGATGATGCGCGTCGCGAACAATTTGAATCTCTGGGTCGACAACTAGTATTCGCTTGCCGCGCAGTTTGGCATGCAACTGTTCCGTACAACCGGCTGGCAATGCTTCTGACGGTGCCATCCGCTGGCCGATGCTTTGGATCACGCGACGAATGTCTCTCGCGTTGGTGAGGATGTTCTGCAGCCGCTGTACGACTTCAGGGACTTGGCTGCCCATCTTTTCGATCACGTTTACGGCGTCGTTCAAAATCTGATCGACAGGCAAAGCTACTGCACTGTGGATCGCCTCGCAGCTCTGCTGAGCAGCATTATTCTTCTGAGCGACCAATAGTTCTAATGTGTTCAGCGCCACAGCTACGTCGCGAGCAAAGATCTGCAAGAACTGAAGATCGGCAGAGTCAAACGCACGGACCTTGTTGCTTTCGACGTTGATCGTT
Source organism: uncultured Pirellulaceae bacterium (assembly GCA_964458685.1). Lineage (GTDB taxonomy): Bacteria > Planctomycetota > Planctomycetia > Pirellulales > Pirellulaceae > Aureliella. The sequence goes on along the minus strand of CAYWNG010000618.1, from coordinate 2,051 downwards.
CCGATGACTTGATCGTGCAGCATGATGGGAACTGTCATCGAGCTGGAGCCACCTTCAAAGGCTTGAAGGTACAGCGGATCTTGGCTTGCGTCTTCGCAGAGGTAGCTCTTGCCCGTCGCAGCTACGTAACCTGTGACTCCATAGCCTTGAGGTCTTGCAAGAAGCTTTCGATCGGACGCTTCTTGATCAATGCCCACGCTCAGCAGCGGCATGAGGTTGCCGCTGTGTTGTTCCAGCAGGCGGATCTCGATCACCTCAACGTTCAATAGATCGGCTGTGTAATGTCGAATGTTATCCTTCAGCAGATCGATTCTCGCCTGAGTATCCATCGCAAAAATCTCATCAGGCTTGAGATCGGTCAGCTTTTGTCCAGCGTGATGAATGGCTGCCAACTTTTGCTGCTGCATGATCTCGGCAGTGATGTCGCTAACGGTAGCGACAAGCGATGCATTATCAGTGGACGCATCGGTCAGCGGCGCTACGTGGACTTGATAGAAACGATTGGCTTCAGTTTGAAGAGTGCTACTGCTGGCACTTCCGGTAGCCAACGCGGTGTGGAACGGACAAAAGTCAGGTCCCAGAATGTGCGTGTCACCTAACAGTGAATAAAAGTTGTTCCCGAGTGGGCTATCGACGTTGGACCATTCTCTAAGGCAAGCATTAACCCATGTGACCTGCATGTCAGCATTCACCAGGGCAACTCCTTCAGGCATGCCGTCGAGAATACGTTCTGACTGCAATAGCCGAACTATTTTCTCACTAGCATCTGAAGTTTGCCCATCCAGCAGGACAGCGCTATACTGATTGCGAGCCAGCTTTCCCAAGGCAGCCACAAGGTGTTGAACATGTTCAACAACCGTATTCGGTGTGGCAATTGGAATGGGGTTTGCGGAGCTTGAGCTATCCAGATCCAAGTAGAGAAGCTTTTGTGCCGCTTTAGTTGGGTTAGTCTCGGATGAACTGCTGGGAGCAGGGAGCGTCGGCTGAGTCGAAGCGTTAAAATCTGTTGCCATCTTTGGGTCTCGTTGATGTTGCAGCTAATCATAGGGCGCGCAAATTTGCGTAGCAACTGCAAAGCTAGCGCCAGAACGTCACGGATGATTGCTTTGTCCATCTCTGGACGTCATAGACAGCATCGACCAAATCCGGAATCGGCTCGAAGAAAGAAGTCATCCAATGCTAAAGAATGCATTGGTACTAGCCTTCGGTAACTTGTCTCGCCAGGCTTCCTTTTCGGATCTGGAGCTAATTGCCCAGCTTAACTTGAGCGGAAGCCGGCAATGAGGATGAAATTCACCTGCCCCAGGGGCTTTCTGCCGTGTTTTCACTGTGTAAAGCGGTAAAAACCGAAGAGCTGCTAGTCCAAAAACCGGCGGCGGCAACCTTGAGGGTTAGAAAAAATGGAAAAACTGAGGAATTTTTAACGCCACCCCTCGCCATTCGATAGTGGTCAGCTAAACTCTTAAATCTTTACGGTAGGACCCCCATTAGACATATGCGAATCGCTATTGCTATCATTCGTGGGTTTTACCGCGTAAACCGTTCAACAGTGTTGGCTTAACTCGCAGTGAGTTAGGCGTCCCCGGGCTGGCCCAGAAAGCCAAGTTTGTTCCCTCTAGAGGAGATCCTCATGAAGTTTCGCCCGTTTTTCGCTCTGATGGGTTTGGCTACATCGTTTGTAGCGAGCACCGTCAACGCACAATGTGGTTGTAGCACGCCTGCTCCAGCCGCCTCGCCATGCAGCGCTCCTGCACAAAGTGGTTGCGGATGCGCTCCCACCTACACCACCAAGACCGTAATGGTGCCTCAGTACGTTACCGAAACTAAGACGGTAACCGTTACAGAAATGAAGCAAGAAACACGTCAGCGCACATACAATGTGACCAAGTGTGTTCCTAGCCAAGAGACCAAGACTCGCATGGTTTCAAAGACCACCTACAACACTGAAACTCGCGAAAAGCAAGTTACAGAGATGGTCCCAACAACCAAGACAGTTAGCCACCGTGTTCCCAGAATTAGAGCGGGAATGCGGCGAGTATTGTATGGTCCAC
>CAYWNG010000617.1:0-4116 GCA_964458685.1 uncultured Pirellulaceae bacterium | reverse complement strand
GGAACTTGGCGTGGCACGAGAATCGATAATTAAGCCGGAATTGCCGGAGGAGGAAGAAGGGGTGGTACGAGAGTCGATCACGAACCCCAGCCTGCCAGATGACGAAGGCGATGTAGCGCTGCGCCCGAAACGGATCGCTGACATGGTCGGTCAGCGCGAAGTGATCGAAGTACTTCACATCGCTATCGAGGCCGCGCGGAAGCGAGAAGAGCCGCTGGGTCACATCCTGTTCGATGGTCCGCCTGGCTTGGGAAAGACCACTTTCGCTACTTGTATCCCACGTGAAATGGGCGTGGCTGTTCAAATGGCCAGCGGTCCCGCGCTGAAAGCTCCCAAGGACATCATTCCCTACCTGACTAATCTTGAAGATCGTTCCGTTCTATTCGTCGATGAGATCCATCGCTTGCCCAAAGCGGTTGAAGAGTATCTCTACACGGCCATGGAGGACTTCCGCATTGACATCGTGCTTGGCGAAGGCGTCAGCGCGCGGACTTTGAATTTGCAATTGAAGCCCTTCACGTTGATTGGCGCAACCACACGAGCTGGGATGTTGAGCGGGCCGCTCAGGGATCGTTTCCAAATTCGCCAACACTTAGGTTTCTACTCATTGCCTGAACTCAAAGAGATCATCACGCGCAATGCCAAGAAGCTCAACGTGAATATCGATTCCGAAGCGGCTTCGGAAATCTCTAAACGCAGCCGAGGGACTCCGCGAATCGCCAACAATCGATTGTTGTGGGTTCGCGACTATGCGATGGCAAAATCCGATGGACATGTTTCGACCGATATCGTTGTTAAAGCGATGGAGATGACTGGGATCGACGCTGTCGGTCTGGATCGCCAAGACCGCCGCTACATGGAGACCGTGATTCGCGTCTTCGGCGGCGGACCAGCGGGGATCGAAGCCATCGCACATACGATGAATATCTCGTCGGACACTCTGGTTGATGAAGTCGAGCCGTTCCTGCTTCGTAGCGAGTTCATTATTCGGACTTCCCGAGGGCGTTGTGCCACTCCAAAAGCTTACGACCACCTGAAGATCGCTCCGCCGCAGAGCTCGGGCGATGATTTGCCACTTTTCCAGTGAGCTGTCTAAGGGCTTAGCTCACCTTTCATGGTTGCGCGAGGATTAGCGCGACATCAAAATTGTAAATGGCACGGGAGTATTGAAAGCGAGCCGACAGGTTGTTCAGTTTGAGGAGCGAAATTGTGAGTCTCCAACGATTGCCGTTATGGACTATTCTGCTGGTCATAGTTCTCGGGTTGAGTCTGCAAGTTTGGTATTGGGCTCAGTTGCCTGAACAGATGGCGATTCACTTCGGTCCTGATGGTAAGGCCAATCAGTGGATGAGTCGAGCGGGCGCGACAGTGTTGTCGTGTGGTCTAGTGGTTGGATTGCCGCTTTTTTTCTCAATCATTCCAATCGCTATTCGACGGTTACCCACTTCGACCATCAACATCCCCTATCGCGAATACTGGTTAGCACCCGAGCGACGCGAGGCCACTTTGGATTGGATCAGTGGGTTTATGTTCTGGTTCGCCGCAGGCATTGCCGTCTTTATTGTGGCCATCAATCATTTGACGTTTCTTGCCAATCGTGATGCCAAGCCTTTGCCGATGCTGCCGTTTTGGATCGCTCTAGCTCTGTTTCTCGGTGCTACCTTTGTGGGAGTGGCCATGACGTGGCGTCGGTTTCCGAAACCTGCGAAGGCTGTCTAGGATTATCGTGTTTAACCCCACGATGATCTGCTGTGTATTAGAATAGTCTAGTACAACAGTCGCCTGCGGCTTGCCGTTAAACGATTTTCCCTCCGCCCTCCCAAATACCTCCGCCTTCTCCTTCAAGACCTACCATGCGAAAAGAAATTTCTAAATTGAAGGCTTCATTGCCAGTTGCAAAGCTTGCACGCATCGTTGCGACGTTGAGCATTTTTGTCGTTGCGTACGTTATGATCGCCGTACCTGTAGTCGCAGATGGTCCCGCAGATAACCAGGCTCAATCAGTTCGTCCGATTCCGCCGCCAGGCATCAAGATTGACGACGCCGTTCGCGCGGAACTACAAGCGGAATACGATAAACTTCACATTTTGGTTGAGGATCTTCGTAAGCTCAAAGACCCACAGAAGTTGAAGTATCTTCCCGATGTTGAGATCTTTGACAAAGCTGTTGCCATCGCGCTTAACGAAGATGGTTTCTTTGAGCCTCGGGATATTGAGAGCGCTCGCAAACTAATTCGTGTAGGCACCGAGCGAGCTCTAATGTTGGCGGGAAACAACTCAGTGGCCTGGCGTTACCGAATGACAGATACTGGTGCGACGGTGCGAGGCTATCGCTCCAAGTTAGATGGCTCCGTTCAACCCTACGGTGTTGCTTGGACAAGTGCCAACCCCAGTTCTCGCGCGGACGTGTGGTGTCGTGGTCGAGCTGAAAAGGGTTTGGAACTTCAATTCATCGCCAAGCAGCTTAGCGCGCCAGATCCCCTGCCCTCACCCGGCGTGTTGATGATCTATCCGCTGGGTAGATACTGCAATGCAAATAAGCTTGCCGGTGAAGTCGATACTTTGGAAGTCATCGAACACGCGATCGCCGAGTACAAGATTGATCGAAAGCAAATTGCCATCCGCGGCTTTTCAATGGGTGGCGCGGCTGCGTGGCATTTAGCCGTGCATTATCCCGATCGATGGTTCGCAGCTACACCAGGGGCCGGTTTCTCGGAGACTCCGCAGTTCCTGAAGGTCTTTCAGTCTGAGACGCTGGCACCGGCGGCTTACGAACAAACGCTTTGGCAAATGTACGACTGCGATAAGTGGGCCTTGAACCTTAAAAACTTGCCCACGATCGCCTACAGTGGAGCGATCGACAAACAAAAGCAGGCGGCAGATGTCATGGCTCAGGCTTGCGCAAACTTGCCTGATGGAGACGCTTTTGAACTGACCCACATCATCGCACCCGATACCGCTCATAAGATCACGCCGGAAGCTCGCGATGAAATCGAACGTCGACTGAACGTGATTCACTCGTTGGGTAAGTATGCCGAGTTACCGAAGAAGCTATGGTTCACGACCTACACCCTAAAATACAATCGCTGCCATTGGCTGACCATTGATCGACTGGAGCAACACTGGAAGCAAGCGACGGTAAAAGCCGATTTGGCCATCAATGGCGAAACCACGGTGGTTCAGCTACAGCCAACAGGAGTTCAAGAATTAACGGTAGAGTTTGATGCAAATTCATTGCCTGAAGGTGTAACGCATTTGAACTTTGTATTTCACGATAATCCACCCCTTCACTTCGACTACTCCAGTCGCTTTGTTACTCGTCGTTCCGATTTGAGCTGGCAAGTGAAGTGGCGTTTTGATGCGAAGGACAAGCTCTGGAAGCGGGTGAGCCCTTTAGAACAAGACGCATCCTTGCGAAAGCAACACAATCTGCAAGGACCGATCGATGACGCTTTCATGGATAGTTTTATCTTTGTTCCGCCAAGCACTACCGGCCAGCATCCTGCCATCGATGCGTGGGTTCAATCGGAGATGGAACATGCGGTGACTCAGTGGCATCGACAGATGCGCGGCGATGTTCGAATCGTGAAAGCCGATCAGCTCAAAGAGGCCGATATCAAGAGTAACAACGTTGTGTTTTGGGGCGATCCGAAAAGCAATCCAAAGTTGAAGGAGATCTTGGAAAAGCTGCCGCTACAGTGGACTGATCGTGAGCTTTCGATTGGTTCCAACAAGGTCGATGCCAGCAAGCACGTTCCAGTCATGATCTATCCCAATCCGCTTGCCCCAGGACGCTACATTGTGCTCAACAGCGGCTTTACCTATCGCGAGTATGACTACCTGAACAACGCTCGACAGGTTCCAAAGTTGCCTGACTGGGCGATTGTCGATGTTTCAACAGCCCCCGATGCGCGTTGGCCAGGTAAGGTAGTCGTTGCCGACTTTTTCGATGAAGAGTGGAAGGTCAAGAAGTAGGTCAAATTCCTGCCGGGTTCTTCTGGTAGGTCAAACTCCTGCCGGGTTTGACCGCGTTTGACTGAGTCGATCGTTACGCTCACATGACGAATAAACTTGCTTCGCGATGGTTTATTCGTTGGTATTGGCTTTTGCCTTGGAG
>CAYWNG010000616.1:0-4122 GCA_964458685.1 uncultured Pirellulaceae bacterium | reverse complement strand
CGCTGGAGGCGCGAACCATGCGTTCACGGACGGAAGTGTACGATTTGTTGGCGAGACAATTTCGGCTCAGGTATATGCAGCGCTCATCACTGCCTCTGGTGCTGGAATGACTCCTGCTGAAGTAGCACCCACTGAGAACTAAGCCGGACAAGCTCATGAAGACTCGACGCATGATTAAGTACTCGATTCTCACCGCGATGGTGGCACTTGGCGCTGGCTGTAGTTCGCCCCCGCGAATCGCACCTGTTAGCGGCAAGATCACCTACAAGGGAGTTGCTTGTGATGGTGCCTTGGTGGTGTTTCACCCTTTAGAGAGCGAGCGAGTGAATGATCCCAAACCGGTAGCTAACACAGCCGGAGACGGTACTTACAAGCTGACTTCGTTTGCAGAGAATGACGGAGCGGAACCGGGAGAGTACGGCGTAACCGTTGTGTGGAATGCACCTGTCAAGGATGCGAAGATGTCGCTCTCGGGTGAAGGCTCTGCTGGAAGCGACCGCTTAAAGGGCAAGTACGGCGACCCGGCCGCACCCAAGTTAAAAGCCAAGGTCGAGCTAGGCAAGGTCAATGAGATCAACTTTGAACTAGATTGAGGGCTATATCCCGTAGCATAGCGTTTGTTGTCCTTTCGACATTCAAACGAGTTATGGTTCCAGACTGGCAACTTCACCACCAGATCGCGTCCCCAGGGCTCGCCATGTATCGCGCGCGATTGTGCTGGCGGCAAAGCGGACCGATCCGTCAAGCATTAGCACGTTGGCTCCACCAGGATGGTAGCTTCGCGCGGTTACGACGCGATAGCCATGTAGCGGCGCGGATGGGGAGACTCGCGCTGATGAGAAGTCAACATCGTAGTCGACGCCTGAATGTCGATAAAGAAACTTGGTATTTGGAGGAAATGTGGTGGTAAGTCCGCTTTGCAGCGTTCGTCCTGTTACCCACTGCGTGTGGCAATAGTCTTTGTCAAACAGCCCTCCATAAGCGACAACTTGCTCAGGAGTATCTGGCACTGGGGCGAATGCGGCTGCTGGCTGTCCGCCATCCATAAGCCCAGGTGTGAAGGTTTTCACATCGGCAGCGCAAACGGTGTTACTCAAGCCATCGGTGATCGCCGCAAAACTATGACGCATGTTGTAGCCGAATGCACCATCGCCTCCACGAGCTGTCTGCCGATCCAGTCCGAGCCATGTGCCGATGCAGAAGCCGTAGTTGGTTGGATAGAACTCAACTCCCCCATCCACACGTGTTTCATCGCGTCCATCGCTCGGGCAACGGTATAGGGGAATCTTCAGTTTGCAGATGTCCGGCTGTGCGGCATAACCAAGTCCAAAGTCAACGCGATCCGCGATATTGCTTTGCTCGAGAAAGGGCAGAACCCGAGCGTGTACCGAGTAGCCCGAAAAGGTACTGCCGATCGTGTAGGTCGCCTGAGGAGGCATACCATGATAAGTGTCATGAAAACCATGAACAGCCAATCCGATCTGTTTGAGGTTGTTGCTGCAACTCATGCGTCGCGCTGCTTCTCGAGCCGCTTGCACTGCGGGAAGTAGCAGGCCTACCATTATTCCGATGATCGCAATCACAACCAACAACTCGACAAGCGTAAAGCCTTTTCTTATCGGACGCATTGTAATGATAATCCCAATCAAAGGCAGCTTAGACCACTATCAACGCATTCGATGCGTCTTACACTTCGACAATATAGCAATTCCTCCAGCCTAACGCAAAAATTCCCCACTAAGTTAAACGTTAATGGCTTTCGCGATAGCTCGGGAATTTAGCGGTCAGAAAACAAAGGGCCAACGGCAACCTACTTATGCTTGATCCCCCAGCCCGTCGTTGGACTGGGCTAGGTAAATCGCTGGGCCTTCGGCCCGAAATTCGCGAAAAAACGCAACTTCAAAACTAACGCTTCGGGTTGTGAAGGAGCCCAAACGTGCAACATCAAAAGTAACGCCTTCGATTCAAAGAAAAGTGCTTCACAGCGCTTTACTCTCCCGTTCAACACGCTTGCACTCCTATACCCAAACTGAAGTTGCTTGGTACGATAAGCATGCTGAATGTGAGACGTTTTAATTGTGATTGCACGCCGATTGAGTTGATAGGCCTTGAGAGATCGAATAGAAGGTACGCTATGGTTCGCACAGCAAGTACGATGTTGCCTCTGGGTACAACAGCCCCTGACTTCTCGCTGCCAAACGCGGTGGACGGAAAGACTGTTTCGCGGGATGATTTTCGCGGTAAAGCGGGTCTGTTAGTTATCTTCTTGTGCAATCACTGTCCCTACGTGAAGCACGTGGCCAAGGCCTTGGCCGAACTGACCACCGAATATCTCGGCAAGAATGTCGCCGTGGTCGGAATCAGCAGCAACGACGTGGCCTCATACCCTGATGATGGCCCAGAATTGATGAAGGCCGAGGCGAAAGCTCAGGGTTACCAATTCCCGTATCTGTACGACGCGACACAATCGGTCGCGCAAGCTTATGCGGCGGCATGCACTCCAGACTTTTACCTGTTTGACAAAGATTTTCGTTTAGTCTACCGCGGTCAAATGGACGACACCCGCCCTAAACAAGGCAGTACGGCAACCGGCAAAGATCTCCGCGCTGCGCTCGACGCGATGCTGGCTGGTCAGGCGATCCCCGAGCCTCAAAAGCCGAGCATTGGATGCAACATTAAGTGGCTGCCTGGCAAGGAACCCGAGTACTTCAACCCGGCCGGTGTGGGCTAATCCTACTTCTGGAACTCGCCTAGTTGCCAAATCTTTCGCTGGATTGCACCAAGGAACTCCTGGGGGAGGTTTCAAGAATAGTGCTTGAGCGGGTATAACATGACTTGCTTTTCAACGCTGACTTTGTCGCAAGCTTGTCTCGCACCCCAAGGGATTATTCGTGCCGTTTGCTGAAATAGGACCCATTGCTATCCACTTTCCCAGTCGGATAGAAACGAATGAGCAACTGCAAGCCGAGTTTCCCGAATGGGACATGAAGGCGATTGGCGAAAAGACTGGGATTCAGCAGCGGTACATCGCCGAGCCCACGCAAACGGCAAGCGACTTGGCTGTCGCGGCGGCTGAAAAGCTGTTTCGCGAACAGTCCATCGATCCAGCGTCGATCGATTTTCTTCTGCTGTGTACGCAAACACCTGACTACCCTTTGCCAACCACGGCTTGCCTTCTTCAACAGCGGCTAGGTCTGCGGCAAAACTGTGGAGCTCTAGACTTTAATCTCGGCTGCTCGGGATTTGTTTATGGTCTGGCTTTGGCCGACGGACTGATCCGCTCGGGTGCCGCTAAACGAATCCTATTTTTGACGGCTGAGACCTATTCCAAATACATCGACAATGATGATCGCAGTTTGCGGACTATTTTTGGAGACGCGGCAGCGGCGACTTTGATCGAAGCCTGCCACGAGTCCGTAGTGCGGTCCTTTCAGTTCGGAACAGACGGCAGTGGAGCAGACACTTTGCTGGTTTCCGACGGTGGAGCGCGTGCAGAAGCCGACGCAATCAAGCCTAGGCATCGCAAGCGTTGGTCCAGCCGCTTGTACATGGACGGGCCCAGCCTGATGAACTTCACCGTTGTCGCCGTTCCCAAGCTGATCGAAGAGGTGCTCGAGTCCGCCCAACTGACTCGAGCTGATATCCATTTGTATCTGCTTCATCAAGCGACGCGCAAGATGTTGGAGCAGTTGCAAACTCGTCTGGAACTTGACGACGACAAGCTGCCGATACGTCTCGAGAACTACGGCAACACTGTCTCATCGACACTTCCAATTTTGATCAACGATATGCGGGCCGAAGGAAAAATCCAGTCGGGCCGCGAAAATCTGTTGATCGGCTTTGGTGTAGGTTGGTCCTGGGCTGGCTGCGTGTGGCGCGACAGTTGGTTGGACCGCAGCTAGGGAGACGGATTCTTTCGAACTATCCCTCGCGATGATTGCAGGTTTGTTACACTTCGCTTGGCGATAGGTACAATCTTTTTTAGTGCAAATGCCCCCATTTGCGGACTCGTCGCAATCCCGAATCGAAGTAGAATAACGTCTGACGCTACTTCGCTGGTGGAAGTTTTCATGCAGGAACTAAAAAGTGGAATCGTATCAAGGTCGTGCACTCGTCGCCTCG
>CAYWNG010000615.1:0-4130 GCA_964458685.1 uncultured Pirellulaceae bacterium | reverse complement strand
GTATCGGTGTCTCCACCTTGCCAAATCGCTGCCGCAACAGCTTGTTGATAGTCTTGAGGATAAAGAGCAAAGCAAGCGAGCGCTGTAACAGCAGACTCGTGCGCTTCAATTCCATTTCCGAACTGTTCGATATCCACTTCAGTCTTGACATCTCGCAATCGCATCAACCGATTCTGGAATACAACAGTCGAACACAAAGGCAGAAGACAGTCGGCGAGCATCACCGGATCAATAGCTGACTCTGAGGCGGCGACTGACGCGGCAACGGCGATGAGTTGTGCGCCTTCAATGCCAAGCTCGTGCCGGTGCGTTGGCCAAGCGCTGGACTTAGCCTCCTCCCAGATTCGATTCATGTCGCTTTGGAAACGTAAGCCAACGGGAGCGCTTCGCATCGCTGCTCCATTTCCCAGCGAGCCTCCAGGGAATAAGTGCTCGGCCATAAACTCGTAATCCGCCTTATCGCGGAACGCTTCAATCAACACGCGCGCTCCGCGTCCATAGCCTCGCCATGGTTCATAGACATTGACGAAGCGCTTCATCAGGGCCTCGCTCTCGATCGTGGTGTTCTCGGCCAGGTGCTCTGCGATCGCTAGAGCCATCTGACCATCGTCGGTATATCGCAAGCCGCCACGATTCGACGCGTATTCAAACGCAGATAGCTTGTCGGAAAACTGTGAACGAAGTTGGGCTGGATCAATGCCTTCGAAGCGTGAGCCAACCGCATCGGCAAAGACTAGTCCGATAAGGCATCCGAACATTCTGTCCGACCTTGAGATCATTACTCAACGCCCGTGTAGTACGTAATCAAGCCGGTGATGAACCAGAAGAAGCCAGCGATGGCGATCATGATAGTCCAGAACCAGATCATGCCCAACAGGAAGTGAGTGCCTCCCGTGGCAATTACTCCAATAAGGAAGACCGGACCGCCTTGCCACATCTTTTCCTTAGCTCGATCTTTGGCTGTTGGACCATCCAGCCAGGGTTTGTTACTAGGCATCGATTCCTCTACAAATGTTCAACTCGATACACGAAAGTGCTGCTGTGTTGACGTAACCGGTCGTCAAGGAGTTCGGTGACTATTGTAGTGAAATCTGGAGTGGCGTAGTGCAATGTGCGGGCCAACGCTGAAGGGCATTTTTGAAGCAGAAGGGCTGGTTTTGATGTTGCACAGCAAAATCAAAAGGCGCTAGCATCAGTAACGGGCTTCTGGCGAATCCCACTACGATGCGAAACACGACTTGACAGAACAATAGATTACATGTAAACTAATTCACGTGAGCAGCCGATTAAGGAAGTCAGCAGGAGAATCCGCTATGCCGCTAAAAGACGAACTGAAGAAGCGAGGGCCGTTCTCGTCGGTTGAACAGGAAGCGACGCTGTCGATTCTTCGTACTAGCGACCTGCTTGAAAATCGCATCGCTCGACTGCTTCGCGAACACAGCTTGACGATGACACAGTACAACGTCCTAAGAATCCTGCGAGGCGAAGGAAAGCCGATGCCCTGCCTGGAAGTTGCTCATCGGATGATCCAAGTTGCCCCCGCGATCACGCGAGTTGTCGATCAATTGCTGGAGCTTGAACTGATCACGAAGACTCAGTCCGACGAGGATCGCCGCGTGTTTACCATCGAAATCACGTCGGCTGGCATGCGACTGCTCAAGAAGCTCGATCAGCCCGTGCTTGATTTGCATGCTAGTTTGCTTTCGGGAGTCTCTGAATCCGATCTGAAGACTCTGGTTCGCATCCTGGAAAACGTTCGCTCAGGCATCTCGGCCTAATTTTTTTGCCTCAATAGTTTACATGTAATCTAGTTTAGACCTTCAACCTCAAAGGAAATCTCCATGGCTCACCTGCTCTACATCGAAGCATCACCTCGCAAGGCTCGTTCCAAGTCGATTAGCGTTGCTCGAGCGTTTCTCGAAAAGTACCAAACGGTTAATCCGCACCATCGCATCACGACAATCGATCTTTGGCAGAAGAAGCTACCCGAGTTCGATAACTTTACGATCGATGCAAAGTACCAAGTCATGCACGGACAAGGATTTACACCGGACCAGCAAAAGGCTTGGCAGGCAGTGGTCGATCTTTGCAACGAATTCAAGGCTGCTGACAAGTATTTGATCAGCCTTCCCATGTGGAACTTCGGAATTCCCTACAAGCTGAAACACTACATCGATGTCATCGCTCAGCCAGGACAGACCTTTAGCTTCTCGCCCGAGACAGGCTATACCGGATTGGTGACTGGCAAGCCTGCCACGGTTGTCTATGCGCGTGGTGGTGCCTATGGAAGCGAACAGGCGAAGGGCTTGGATTTGCAGAAGGGCTACATGGACCTGCTTTTGGGATTCATCGGCTTTACCGACATCCGTTCGATCGTCTTTGAGCCTACGTTGGGAAGTCCTGACGACGTGGCCAAGACCGAAGCCGCCGCGATCGCTCAAGCCCAAGCGATCGCCACAAGTTATTGAACCGTTCGAAAAGAGTCGCATTTCGTTTAACTGAAATAGGATTGAAATCATGATCTCCATTCGACGTGCCAACGATCGAGGCCACGCGGACCATGGCTGGCTGAACACCTACCACACCTTTTCCTTCTCCGACTACTACGATCCAGCGCATATGGGCTTTCGATCGCTACGAGTCATCAACGAGGACCGCGTGGCGGCCGGACAAGGATTCGGAACGCATGGCCACCGCGATATGGAGATCGTTTCGTATGTTCTAGAAGGACAGTTGGAGCATAAGGACTCGATGGGCAACGGCGAAGTCTTGCTGCCGGGGCAATTCCAGCGCATTACAGCCGGAACGGGAATCACTCACAGTGAATTCAATCCTTCGAAGACAAGTGCGACTCACTTTTACCAAATCTGGTTGCTTCCCGAACGCAAGGGAATTGAACCAAGTTGGCAACAGAGGTCGTTCGACAAGTCGGGTCGCCACAATCGACTCCAACTGGTTGCTTCGCGTGATGGCGCGGAAGAGTCTCTGCTAATCCATCAGGACGCAAAGATCTACCTCGCAGACTTGCAAGACGGATTGGCTTTGCATTACTCGATTCCACAAGGTCGACATGTTTGGCTGCAAGTACTTCGCGGCGATGTGATGGCCAACGGGAACTCGCTTGCGTCCAGCGATGCGATTGCGCTAAGCGATGAAATTGAGCTTAATCTTGTTGCCAAGACTCAAGCGGAAATCATGCTGTTTGATCTAGCGTGATTTATTGGTACGTGGCTACTCACTACGCTCTTTATCGCAAAGTCGAACTAGGACAAGCAAGGCGACTCCACCGAATATAACGCTTGGCCCTTCTCCAACTGTCCACCACACAGGCATCGAAGTTACGACATCGATGCCAATTAACACGATGCCAAGAGTCAAGTTGAGACAACCCAGGACGCGAATCAAAGGCCAATAGCGACGCACATCCGTCGATAGACTCAACACCATCACTCCATGCGCAAAATACATCAACGAGAGCGATCGAGCCAAGTACCAGGATAGCGGTTGGTCCGGAAACCCTGCTAAACCTAACTGGTCGTTCAAGGTGACCATCCAGCTACTGGGAAAGAAAACAGGAAAGATCGCTGTTATCAGCACGACACCAATAATGCGCAAAGTGAGTACCAAAAGCCGTTCTTTGGCCGTCAGACTAACAGGGCTACTTTCAGTTGAATTACTCATGAGATTTTTGTGATGATTGCAATGCCGTGGTTCGTTCAAGCCAGCTTAACCTAAGACTGCTTCGGATTAGCGGCCAGAATTATCGATGATTTCAATACCACGCTTTCGAATTTGATCGCGCAAGTGTGGCATCGCCTTTTCGCAAATAGCGTTCGATAGCGGCAGCTTGTTTTGCGTACCGTTCTTCTCGGTGCAAACAAGATAGTAGTGCTTGTTCTTGCGACCACGCTTGCCACGCGTCTCTTCCTTGATGACAGTTGCGGACTGAAGTTCGTCCAGTGTAACTTCGAAATGATTCGAGGCATAGAAGCCTGTGTTCAGGCTGAATTTTGTTGGCGTGAGAGTTGCATTCTCAAGGAATGTAGTGGGACCAAAGTACAACGCTCCCGCTGCGCCGCCTAGCATCATCAACCAGCCGAATCGCTCAGAGAGTTTGCGTAGTACCCAAC